>NZ_BAZI01000228.1 GCF_001310775.1 Stenotrophomonas pictorum JCM 9942 | reverse complement strand
ACGCCGACCTGCGGCTGCTGGGCGAACGCCGCGGGCAACAGTACGGCCGCCTTGAGCAGGACGATCACCGGAAGATATTTGGCCGCCATGTCGTGTCCTCAGAAGCTCTGTGTCAGCAAAAACCCGACGAAGCGGTTGCTGTAATCGCGGATCTGGTAGTTCGAATGCACCGTGCGCCAGCCGGCGAAGAACTGCAGCTCGGTGCTGTCGCGCAGCGGAACGGTCTGCACCAGCTGCAACATCAGCTCGTTGCCTTTCTGCACATGGCGCCGGTCCACCACCGGCATCGGCGCGTCATTGCGGCGGCGGCCCACCTGCCCCAGCAGCGCCAGCGTCCAGGACTGCTGGCCAGCGGCAACTGGCGCGGCAAAACGGTGGCTCAGGCCGGCAGTGAGCCGCGGTTCCCAGTAGGCGTTGTAACCGGCGCGTGCCTCACGGCGCTCGACACCGGGGCCGATTACCCATTGCCAGTCGGCAGCGTGCTGGCGGGTGTAACTCACGCTGGCGCGATAGCGCTGGCCGGAGAACTCCGCCGCGCTGGCCTGGGCCGGTGGCGGGGTGTAGTGCTCATCGCGGTAGTCGAGGTTCACCGCCAGCGCCGCCTCGCGCCCAACCGGCTGCCGGTAGGCCAGCGCCAGTCCATCCGACTGCATGTAACGCGCGCCCTGCAGCCACATCTGTCCGGTGACCGCGCTGAGCGACAGGCGCGCATCGCGCAGTCCCAGCCGGCTGAGCGAGAAATCCGCCCCCACCCGCAGCTCCAGCACCTGGCTGTCGAGCCGGTCCAGTTCGCGATAGCGATTGCCCGAGCCGCCCAGCGATACATCCAGGCGGTCGCCGTGGCGCGACAGCAGATGCCGATAGCGCAGATTCGCCCCCAGCTGGCCGCTCAGGTCGCTGGCCGCACGCGACTCGGGCGACAGCAGGAAATCCAGGCCGTTGAGGGAAATCGAGTTCACATCCGGCGCCGCGTTGGCATTGCTTTCCCAGCGGCTGCCGAGCATCACGCGCCCCGAGAACCCGCTGCGCTGCCGCTTGCCGGCATCGATCACCGCCAGATAGCCCTCGACCTTGATCCGCACCGGCTCGGGCGTATCGGTCCGCGCCAGCACTGCGTCAAACAGCGTGCGGGCCTGGGGATAGGCGCCCAGCCGGAAGTACAGCGCGGCCAGTTCCAGCTGCAGCCGCGGCGTGGCCGGATGCTGCACCAGCAGACGTTCATAGGTGCCGATGGCCGCTTCGTAGTCGCCCACGCGTGTGGACAGCACCGCGTAAGCAAAACCGGTATCGACATCGGCCGGGTTGGCGAGGATCTTCTGGAACAGCGCGCGCCGCTGCTCCTCCAGCTGCGGCACCTCGGCGGCCGGCACCGAGGGCGGCAGGTTGTAGGAACGGTGCTGCGCCCAGCTGGGGCCGGTTGAAACACAGCACAGCGCTGCCGCCAGCAACACCGTCCGCGCTCGCCCCCTGCGTGCTGCAGATACCGGTGCTGCCTGGCGGCGGCACTGTCCCCCCATGCGTGTCCTGCTCACATCCACCTCCCCACCGCGCGCTCCAACCACTGTCGGCCGACAGCGCAGGGCGCAGCCTGCGCGGAGTGTAGGGAACCGGCGTAAGAGCCCGGCCGGCGCCCTGCTCATCCGGCCGGGAATGGCTCCCCCGTAGAATCCCGCACACGCCCTCCCGTGCGTGCCCCGCGATCTCCGCCCCATGAATGCCTATGCCCTGCTTGCCTGTACCATCGCCCTGGAAGTGGCCGCCACCTCGCTGCTCAAGGCCTCCGATGGCATGACCCGGTTGTGGCCGACGCTCGGCGCGCTGGCCGGCTACGGCGTGTGCTTCTGGCTGCTGTCGCTGGTAATGAAGTCCATCCCCACCGGTATCGCCTACGCCATCTGGTCCGGGGTCGGTATCGTGCTGATCTCACTGATCGGGCTGTTCGTGTTCAAGCAGAAGCTCGACGCCGCGGCCATCCTCGGCATCGGCCTGATCTGCGCCGGGGTGCTGGTCATCAACCTGTTCTCGCGCGCCAGCGTCCACTGAGCCGCACCGCGCGGCCGCGCGCGTCATTTCAAACCCGTGCGTGCCCGGCCGGGACCAGCCACCCGACAACTCCATCGAAGCGGTGGCCGCACCGAATGCGGCGGTGATCCCGGTCGGATCTCGCGCCAGCCTACGGCGCTGGTGGAAGCGTCCGCGCGCTTCAGCAGTTCCCACCGGAGCAATCACGGCGGGCATGACCGCCAGTTCCCGCACGTGCCCGGCAGCAACCCGATGCCGGCGCCCAGAACGGGGGCAAGCCACTGCCGGCTGCCGAGCCGTGGTCAGGCCCAGACCCGCGCCGCACAGCAGGCAAGGATCGATCGCGCACGCACGCGGTGCAGTGGCCTGGCCCAGGCCTGAGAACCGGGGTCTGTCCGCCGTGCGCGCAATCCACACCAACGGTCGCGGTTGCGCCCCCTCTCAAGGCCGGATGCGGCGGGCGACGTAAACTGTGCCTCCGCCCGTCTCAGGAAACAGTCGATGTACGCAAAAGACGTAGCGCTGCTGGTGGTGGATCTGCAGCCGGACTTCATGCCCGGTGGCGCGCTGCCCTGCCAGCAGGGCGATGCGATCGTCCCGGCGATCGCCCAGCTGCTGGCCTCGCGGCGCTATGCCACCGTCATCGCCACCCAGGACTGGCATCCGGCCGATCACCTGTCCTTCGCCAGCCAGCACGGCTGGCGCCAACCGTTCGAGCAGATCCTGCTGCATGGCCAGCCGCAGACGCTGTGGCCGGACCACTGCGTGCAAGGCTCCGCCGGCGCGGCGCTGGACCCGCGGGTGGACTGGCGTCATGCCGACCTGATCCTGCGCAAAGGCACGCAGCGCGAGGTGGATTCCTATAGCGCGTTCCGCGAGAACATCGGCCCGCACGGCGACCGGCCGGCGACTGGCCTGGCCGGCTGGTTGCACGAACGCGGCATCGCCGAGGTGCATGTGTGCGGACTGGCGCGCGATTACTGCGTGCTGTGGAGCGCGCAGGACGCGGCGATCAGCGGCTTTCGCGTACGTTTCCTGTGGGAGCGGAGCCGGCCTGTCTCAGCCGAAAACGATGCCGCCACCCGTATCGCGCTGGAAGCGGCAGGGATCGACTTGCTCTGAAGCGGCGGCCGGCAGCGGTGTGCTCCGGCACCGCTCCCCCGCGATCACGACATCGGGCCGCACATCTCAGCGGAACACGACGGTGCGATGGCCATTGAGCAGGATGCGATGTTCGACATGGCGCCGCACCGCGCGGGCCAGCACCTGCGATTCGGTATCGCTGCCCAGCTGCACCAGATCGCGCGGCGTCATCGCATGATCCACCCGCGCCACGTCCTGCTCGATGATCGGACCTTCATCCAGATCGGAAGTCACATAGTGCGCGGTGGCACCGATGATCTTGACCCCGCGCGCATGCGCCTGGTGATACGGCTGCGCGCCCTTGAAGCTGGGCAGGAAGCTGTGGTGGATGTTGATCGCGCGCCCGGCCAGCGCCTGGCACAGCCGCGGTGACAGGATCTGCATGTAACGCGCCAGCACCACCAGGTCGATCCGCTCGCGTTCGACCAGGTCCAGCAACTGCTGCTCCTGCTCATCGCGGTTGTGCGCGTCCACCGGCAGATGATGGAACGGCACCCCGTAGGAGCCGCACAGTGCGGCAAAATCGGGGTGGTTGGAGGCCACCGCGGCGATGTCCACCTTCAGCTGGCGGCTGTGTGTACGGAACAGCAGATCGTTCAGGCAATGGCCCTGCTTGCTGACCAGCACCAGCAGGCGCGCCCGGCGGCGTGCATCGTGCAGCTCCCACTGCATTGCGAATGCTTCGCCCAGCGCCTGCAGGCGCGCGCGAACGGCCGGCGCATCCGCCACCGACCTCATGTCGAAATGCACGCGCAGGAAGAAGCGGCCGCTTTCCTCGTCACCGAACTGCTGGGCATCGAGGATGTTGCAGCCGGCCTCGAACAGCAGGCCGGAGACGCGGTAGACGATGCCGGTACGGTCCGGGCAGGACAGGGTGAGAATGTAATCGGGGCGCATAGCCGCTGGAGTCTAAGTCAGCGGCGTGCGGCCGCACGCAATGCTGACAACTGCAACCAAGCGCCCCCGCGCTCAGCCGGGACCGCGCACGCTCCAGCGCACCAGCCGGGCAACCAGCGGACGCACCAGCAGCACGCAGCCGAACGCCACCGGCATCGCCAGCGCGTAGGCGTGCAGGATGCGCGCCGGCAGCCCGCGATCCAGCCCGGTGTTGCTGGCGGTGATCACCGTGCACATCAGCAAGGCCATGATCGCGGCCATGTAGAACGCGAACATCCAGGCATCGCCCGGGGCGGCAGCCGCCAGTCACGCCGTGCCGGTGGCCTCACCCGAACACCCCGCGGGCACCGGCC
>NZ_BAZI01000227.1 GCF_001310775.1 Stenotrophomonas pictorum JCM 9942 | reverse complement strand
AGAGCCTCCAGCGCCACCAGCCCCCCGAGCTATGCCCGACCAGCGCGACCGGGCCGCGACCACGCAACCGCTCGATCAGCAGCGGCACCGCCACCTCCGGGCCACCGAACACGCTGGGATAGCCGAAACTGTTGACTAAAAAGCCCTGCGCGCGCAGCCGCCACGCCAGGGGGCCGACCCAGGCGCGGGCGTTCCAGATGCCATGCAGCAGCAGTACCGGTGATGTCATTGCGTCCACCTTGCGCCGCTTGCGGCGCCCGTGCTCCATATCGATACGGGGAGTGATAGCCGACCCACGGGCAATCCCGGGTGAAGCAGGTGTTGGGTGGCCACGGCCGGCGCTAGGGTGAACGGCGCAGGATGAACTCCCGGTCGCGGACCCGGCCCACCGGGAATTCGTACTCGCCGGCTTTCTCAAAACCGTGCCGGCCATAGAAGCGCTGCGCGCCGAAGTTTTCCGACCACACCCCGATCCACAGCGTGCGCGGGCCCTCGCGCTCCAGCCATGCCAGCGCGGCTTGGAACAGGCGGCTGCCCCAGCCGCCATTCTGATGGCCCTGGAGCAGATACAGGCGCTTGAGCTCCCCGTCGCCGGGACGCACCTGCGGATGCGGCAGGCCACACGGTCCGGCGGCGGCATGACCAACGGCCACCCCATCGCATTCGAGCAACCACACCGCATAGTCCGGATGCTCCAGGATCACCCGCTGGCGGGCCGCCGGATACGCTTCGTCCAGAAACGCCTGCAGATCCTCCGGCGGATACAGATGCCCGAAGGTCTCGACAAAGGTACGTGTAGCCAGCGCCGACAAGGTGTCGGCGTCGTCAGCAGTAGCGCGGCGGAGCGTGTAGCGATTGTCGATCACGGGGTTTCCGGCGGTATGGGAACGATGCCCAATCTATCCGGCGGCATTGCCATCGGATAGGACCGCCAACGCCCCCCCTCCAGACGCATTGGCGGCGGGCGCCGGCGCTCATCAACGCGACCGGGCAGCCATCAAACGGCGAGCGGAACTTATTCCTTGGCCGCTTTCGGACGCACCTGCACATGCACCTCGGCCAGCTGCGCGTCGGTGATCGGCGAGGGCGCGTCGGTCATCAGGCACTGTGCGCCGGTGGTCTTCGGGAACGGGATCACGTCGCGGATCGACTCGGTACCGGCCATCAGCGCGGCGATGCGGTCGATACCGAAGGCGATGCCGCCGTGCGGCGGTGCGCCATAGTTCAGGGCATCCAGCAGGAAGCCGAACTTGGCGCGCGCTTCTTCAGCACCGATGCCGAGCAGCTCGAACACCGCGCTCTGCATCTCCGGACGATGGATACGGATCGAACCGCCGCCAATCTCGTTGCCGTTGAGCACCATGTCGTAACCGCGCGACACCGCCGTCTTGGCATTGGCGCGCAGGTCGGCCACGTCATCCACCGCCGGTGCGGTGAAGGGATGATGCAGGGCCACATAGCGCTGCTCTTCCTCGTCCCACTCGAACATCGGGAAGTCGGTGACCCACAGCGGGGCCCAGCCATCGGCGACCAGGTTGAAGTCCTTGCCGGCCTTCAGGCGCAGTGCGCCCATGAAGTCGGAGACCTTGTTGTAGCCGCCGGCGCCGAAGAACACGATGTCGCCATTGCCGGCACCAATGTGCTTGAGCAGCGCAGCGAAGGCGTCTTCGGCGAAGAACTTCTGGATCGGCGAGCTGATTTCACCGTTCTCGCCCACCTTGATGTAGGCCAGACCCTTGGCACCGTACTTGGCGGCGTGGGCGGCGTATTCGTCGATCTGCTTGCGGCTCAGACTGGCACCACCCGGGATGCGCAGCGCGGCCACGCGGCCGTCGGCGTCATTGGCGGCCGCGGTGAACACCGGGAACTCGCTGCTCTTGACCAGCTCGGCCACGTCCACCAGCTCCAGCGCGATGCGCAGGTCCGGCTTGTCCGACCCGTAGCGGCGCATCGCCTCGGCCCAGGTCATGCGCGGGAAGCTGGCATCGAGATCGACGTCGACCACTTCCTTGAAAATCGAGCGGATCATGTCCTCGACGAAATCCTGCACGTCGCGCTCGCGCACGAAGGCGAACTCCATGTCCAGCTGGGTGAACTCCAGCTGGCGGTCGGCACGCAGGGCTTCATCGCGGAAGCAGCGGGCAATCTGGTAGTAGCGGTCAAAGCCGGCCACCATCAGGATCTGCTTGAACAGCTGCGGGCTCTGCGGCAGCGCGTAGAACTCGCCCGGGTGCATGCGCGCCGGCACCAGGAAGTCGCGCGCGCCTTCCGGGGTGGCCTTGGTCAGGATCGGGGTCTCGATATCCTGGAAGCCGCGGCCATCCAGATGACGGCGCAGGGCCTGCACCAGCTTGATGCGGGTGCGCTGCATGCGCTGCATTTCCGGACGGCGCAGGTCCAGGTATCGGTACTTCAGGCGGGTTTCCTCGCCCGGGTTTTCGTGGGCGTGGAACGGCAGCGGCGCGGCCTTGTTGAGTACGGTGATGGCGGTGGCGATCACTTCCACCTTGCCGGTGCGCATTTTGTCGTTGACCGCGTGGCGGGCGCGCACGACGCCTTCCACCTGCAGCACGTCCTCGTAGCCCAACGAGGCGGCCACGGCGAACACCTCGGCGTTGTCCACCTCCACCGTCACCTGCACGATGCCTTCGTGATCGCGAAGATCAATGAAGCAGACGCCGCCCTGGTTACGGGCCACGTCGGTCCAGCCGGCGAGAGTGATGGTTTGGCCGATCAAGGTCTCATCGACCAGGCCACAGAAATGGGTACGCATGGAAAAGCTCCGCAGGGGATGCCAGCGCGCAGCGGCGCCGGTGAAGGTTTTATATCAGCCAAGGCCGATCAAGCCGGTTATTTTGCGGCCCGGGCGGTGCGGGAGCAAATCCGGCGACCAGTCACGCCCGCTTAAGCGGGTGGCGGACTATAGTCGGCCACCTCCGGAACTGAATGGGGATGTCACCATGAAACGCCACCTCCTGCTTGCCTGCCTTGCCGCGACCCTGCCCGGCGCGCTGTTGACCGCCCTGCCAACCACCGCACAGGCCCAGGCCACCCGCGCCTACGCACCCGAGGACCTGCGCCAGCTCAATCGCGCCGACCGCGCCCGGGTGATCGAGCGCGAATACGCAGACCAGTCCGGCGGACGCCGCATTCCCGACGACCAGCTGGAGTTCTACCTGGACCAGGTCAATTCCGGCTGGGGCTTCTCCCGGATCAAGCAGGACATCGCCACCTCGCTGCGCGGCAATGGCGGAGGCAACTGGAGCGGGGGCGGCAACGGCAATGCCGGCACCCTCCGCTGCGAGAGCAATGACAACCGCCAGCGGGTCTGCAACACCGGCTGGCGCCGCGCCACCCTGGTCCGCCAGTTGTCCAAGACCCAGTGCATCGAGGGCCGCAACTGGGGCAGCAGCAACGGCAGCGTCTGGGTCAGCAACGGCTGCCGCGCTGAGTTTGCCGAGGGCCGTGGGGGCCAGGGCGGCAACTGGAACGGCAATGCCGGCACGATCCGCTGTGAAAGCAATGACAACCGTCGTCGCGAATGCGCCACGGGCTGGCGCCGCGCCACCCTGGTGCGTCAGCTGTCCAAGACCCAGTGCATCGAGGGCCGCAACTGGGGCAGCGGCAACGGTACGGTCTGGGTCAGCAATGGCTGCCGTGCCGGATTCACGGAAGGCCGTGGCGGTGGCTGGGGCAATAACGGTGGCAACTGGAATGGCGGCAACAGCGATTACAGCGTCACCTGCAGCAGCGATGACAACCGCATGCGCTCCTGCGCCTGGGACCGGCGCCAGGGGCGCCCGGTGGTCATCCAGCAGTTGTCCAGCACCCCGTGCGTCGAAGGCCGCAACTGGGGTTACAGCGGCAACAGCGTGTGGGTGAACGCCGGCTGCCGCGCGCGCTTTGGCAGCCGCTGAGCACCGGCCCGGCTCCTGCCGGAACAGTGAAGAAGGGCGCCTCTCGGCGCCCTTCCTTTTTCCGCTCAGCTCTCGCTGCCCCACGGCGCGGGCGGCAAAGCCACCGGCGCGGTGAGATCGAATTCGACCTGGAACAGCCGCCCGTCCGGGCGCGACAGCTCGTAGACGAAGCGCTTGCCCGCTTCCAGCTCCATCGCCCAGGTATTGCGCACCGAGCCCTGCAGACCCTCGCGCTGGAACAGCGCCACCGACTCGGCATCCACCGGGAAGCGCTGCCGCGTCACGCTGCCGGCGTCCTGTGTGTCACCGCCGTACATCGTGGTGGCATCCGGACTGCCGTCCTCATGGCGGTGATCGTGTTTCAGGCGCAGCCCCCCGGCGGTGCGGGTCAGCACCCAGGTCCGCGACCGGTCATCGCCGACATGGAACGGCACGCGCAGCTCCTGGGTCGGCGCATCGCAGCCGCGGACATGCATCACCAGCGCCTTGCCCTCAAAGGCATCGGGGTGTGGCCGTGGCCGGCTGGTTGGCGACCACGCGCCCCGG
>NZ_BAZI01000226.1 GCF_001310775.1 Stenotrophomonas pictorum JCM 9942 | reverse complement strand
CCACACCCCCCGGCGGCACGGGCCGCCCCCTGGCAACACCACCTGCTCGACGTCCCCGTTGAACAGGACAGGCGCCGCCCCGGCGCTACCGCGACTGCGCCGACGGCCACACCGCATTCGTGCCAGTCATGCCCCATCCCGGCGCGGACCGGCACCCTGCTCGCCCGGCCAATGAACCCGGTACTGTCCCGCCGGTATCACGGCGTCAGGTACCCGCTCACCTCCTCGGCCTGCCGCTGGCTGTCTATGGCCAGCAGATCCTTGAGGATGGCCGTGTGCCCGGAGCCGGCAATCACCAGCACGCGATGGCCCGGCGCGGCCGCCTTCTGCACGTTGGCATACATGCGGAAATTGCGGTGCCACCAGCTGGCCGAGGCATCGGCACCGGCAAAGCTGCCACCGGCATCCACCGCATTGGTGCGGATATACAGATCCTTGTTCTCGCGATCACGCGCCACATCGTTGCTCAGCTGCAGCAGCTGCAGCAGCTGCGGCAGCGACAACGTGGCCTGCTCCTGCCCGGTGCGCTCGGACAACATCTTGAACGTCGCCTCCATTGCCGCCTGCATCGCCGGATCGTGTGCCTTGATGTAATTGAACATCGGCTCCGCCTCCCAGCCCACCTGGCCCTCGTCAAAGCAGGTCACCCGGTCCAGTCCCGCCGCTTTCGCCACGCGGAATCCGATCTGGTAGGTCTCGTTGGACTTCAGCGCGAAGGTGCCTTTCCGGTAACCGTCAAACTCCGCATCCAGCCGGGGCTGCGCCGACGCCTCGCACTCCACCAGCACATCGGTGGGCGCGAAGGCCGCCAGCCGCGTGGCCAGCCCGTCCAGATAGTCCTGGTTGGCCGGGGTCATCACGTCGATCACGCCGGACTTGACCATATCCAACCCCGGATTGGCGAAGTGGAAAGCCCCCAGCATCAGCACCTTGCCCGGCGCCGGCGTGCCCCCGGTCGCACCCGCCACCGCAGGCAATGCCATCACACACATCAGCAGCGCAGCGCGCTGCCATCGGTTGAAACTCATCTCTTGCCCTCAGGTTGTATGTACGGCCATCGAGTCGGGTACCACTGCCAGATCAACGGGACCTTACCGCCAAACCGGCAGGGCACCAGCACCAACCCGAGTGGACCCGCTGGATCTCACCCAACGACAACGATCTGCCAGATGGCCGACCGTGCGCTTGACGGCATCGCAACGAGAATCGGCGTAACGTGGCGCTCCCCACTCCCGCCCGCGCCAGCGGCACACCTATCTGTCCAGGAGCAACATCATGCGTATCGGAATCACCATGGGCCTGGTCCTGCTCATCAGTCCGCCAACATGGGCCGCATCCAGCGGCGGGCTGCCGCTCTTCAACGCGACCTGTCCTCTTGGACTGGAGGTCCATGGTGATGAAGGCGGGCCGGTGTACGTGAATGGCAAGGAAGCCGTACTGAAGAAATTCAACGATAACTACTACGAAGCCAGGGATGCGGCGACCGGCACGACCCTCTCGCTGTCCAAGAACCCGGACGGCACGCTGTCGGCCTCGTATACGGGACGCGGCGGCGCGAACGGCGTGTGCCAGATGCACACGACGGCCGACGTGAGCGGTGCGTCTCACGCTGCACAGCCCACTGTGGCCGCCTCACCGGCCGCGCGTGGCCCCGTTGTAACCCCAGGCAACATGCCGGCGTTTTGTCGTGGCGAGGTATCCGGGATGTTTGCTACCCGGCCTGCTTATGTGAAGACCGATCCGGTCGCCCGCGCCAAGGACGGCAGCACCTCGATCGACGGTACGGTCGACAAGGGCAGCGAAGGCATCAAGCAATTCAGATGCCGGTTCGATGCCACGGGGCGCTTCATCGACGTCATGGCGCTGACGAGCGACGGCTATTGACTGAGACCACCGGCCAGACCCCGGCGGCGATGGACAGGCGCGCGGCCGGCGCAGGGAAATGCATGACTGAGCACGCCTGAGGCGACAAAGGCCCCGCACGGCGGGGCCTTGTCCATCTGGCATCCGCGGCGGACCGGGCTCAGCCCTTGGCCGCCGGCGCCTGGAACACCGGCTCCAGCAGCCGGAACGTGCCGGCATCGGCGTCCATCTCCACCTTGCCGCCAACCGGCACAATGAACTGCTCGCGGATGTGGCCGATCATCGCGCCGGTATAGGCCGGAATGCCCAGCGGCAGGATGTAGTCATCCAGGATCTGGTCCAACGTCAGCGAACCATAACCATCGCCCGGCTTGCAGTCGTTGCAGTCGCCGAAGATGAAGCCGGCGATCCTGTCCAGCGCGCCCATCAGCTTCAAGGTGCTGAACATCCGGTCGATGCGGTACGGCGCCTCGGCCACGTCCTCCAGGAACAGGATCTTGCCGGTGAAGTCCGGCAGGTACGGCGAGCCGGCCAGCGCGGTCAACACGGTGAGGTTGCCGCCGATCAGCTCGCCCTGTGCGCGCCCGCCACGCAGGGTCACGGTACGGTTCTTGCGCGGCACCAGCTCGTCATCACTGCCGGTCGTGTTCTGGTAGTTCATCAGCTCGCGGTTGAAGAACAGGCGCTCGAACTGGTCAACGTTGAAACGCGGCCAGCTACCGGCGCCGATCGGGCCGTGGAAGGTCACCAGCCCGGTTTTGGCCTGGATCGCGCAATGCAGCGCGGTGATATCCGAATAGCCCAGCAGCACCTTCGGATTGGCGCGGATGCGCGCGTAGTCGAGCATCGGCAGCAGCCGCGCCGCACCGGAACCACCGCGCACGCAGACGATGGCCTTGACCTGCCTGTCGCCGAACATGGCGTTCAAATCCCCGGCCCGCTCGGCATCGGTGCCGGCCAGATGGCCGTGGCGGGCGCCGTAGTGGGCACCGGTTTTCACCTTCAAGCCCAGCGCTTCCATCGCCTCGCCCGCCAACTGCAGGCCCAGCCGCTCGCTGGTGGCACCGGACGGGCTGACCAGCCCCACCGTGTCGCCCTTGTTCAATGCCGGCGGCAACAACCGGCGCGGCGCGGCCGTCGCCGCCATTGCGCCCTGCAGGCCGGTCAGTGGGAGTGCCGCCGCCAGTGCCGCACCGCCGATAAAACGCCTTCTATCCATGCCCACACCCGCAAAGAAAAACGTTCCGCAGCCTAGCAACCCCGCGCAACGCCCGCCAACCTGCAACGCAGCACGGGGGCCCGGTGTTTTTCCGGCACCGCGTCGCGATATGTGCCTGCAGCGCGCCGCACGCGCGCGACGTGGCCGCGGAAAACAGAAAGCCCCGCAGTGCGGGGCGCTTGATTACCGGGGAGCCAACAACAACGGATTACGCCGGCCGCTGCCGGTATTTTTCCGCCGCCGCGCCGAGCTCCGCAATCTTGAGCACCCGCGCCTGCTCCGCCTTGCGCAGCGCTTCGCGCGCCTCTTTGACCACCTCGTTTGCCAGACTGTGGCTGGTGTGCAGACGCTTTGCGTCCATCGCGGTATCGAGCCGTTTCTGGGCCAGCTTTATCGCTTTGTCGACGCGATAGAGAGGACCGTTCAAACCCACGGTAAGAGGGGGATCGTAGCTTTTCGTCATGACGTGCATCTCTGATCGGATCGGCATCACCGCCAGGCGCAAAGCACTGCGCCTGTACGTGGCCATTGGGAAACATCGGGGGAAGCATTTGGTTGAGGCGCCCCGGCCTCAGCGCTGGTCCAGCGCGTGATGGATCAACACCACGCATTGCGAGGCGAACAGCATCGTCGGCCCCAGCGTGATCTTCTTGGCGCCCATCCGTTCCAGGCTGGGGATCACCTTCTTCGGCATCGGGATATGGTCGGTCAGCACGAAGCACGGCTTGTCGGCGAACACCTGCTCGCCGATCGGCGTGCCCTTGGGGTCCATCAGGAACAGCTGGTGGTCTTCGGCCAGCTCCTGCATCAGCCGCTCGAAGCTGAGCGTGCGCACCGTGACCCCGGATTCCACCGGCCGGCTCTGTTCCTTGCCCATGCCCTGCGACACATCCAGCGCCTTGGCCACCTTGCCCAGCAGCGCGGCCTCGTGGAAGCCGTTGAACTCGTGCATGGCATTGACCTCGAAACGCACCGTGCGCGAGAAGTCCTGGGTGCTTTCCAGCACCAGATAGACCACCACATCGGCGCGGTGCGACTGGGCCACGAAGATGGCGTTCATCAGCGTGTGCGCCAGGATTTCGGTATGGGCGTCCTGCCCCACCGAGGCCAGCAGCTTCTGGCGGTCGGTGGGCGCGGCGCGCGCGCGCATTACAAAAGTTCGCATGGGGCTCGTGAGGGGTCCGGGGGAAACGCGACAGCGCAGTGCCGCCGGCGCATTGTCGCGTGAAACCAGCCACTGGGCCATGTTACGGAACGCCCGGGCGCCCTCCCTGCCCTCATCTTAGACAGGCGGCCACCGGGCCGGCAGCCGCAAAGTGGGGCCCAAGGTGTCCAGCACCGCGGCAGCCCTCCCATTGCCGCCCCCCGGTAGGCGCAAAGCCCGCTAGGATAGCTTCTGAGCTACTCCGTT
>NZ_BAZI01000225.1 GCF_001310775.1 Stenotrophomonas pictorum JCM 9942 | reverse complement strand
ATCCGCTGAACCCGAACGGCTCGCCGGACGGCATCACTGGCCTGACCACGGCCGATGGCCGCGTGACGATCCTGATGCCGCACCCCGAGCGCACCCCGCGCACGGTCAACCTGAGCTGGGCGCCGGCCGGCTGGGGTGAGGACTCGCCGTGGCTGCGGATGTTCCGCAACGCAAGAGTATGGTGCGGTTGATCCGCCGCCACTGAGGACATTTCCAGCTGAATCCGGGAAACCCTCCGAAACGCCCGCAGGCCAAGGCCTGCGGGTTTTTTTATGCGCGGAATCGGGCGCGGCGGCGGCCGACAGAAAGTTGCCGCATCCGCCTGTTCCACAACGGGTTTCCATGAAATTTGTGCGATGAAGAAAAAAAATCGACAACCGCATCGGCACGCTGGAAGGGGTGACCGCCAACGCAGTGACCTAGGATGATGGCAGCTGCGCGGTGATGACGCTGGTCGGTGCGCAGCGCGCCCTCCTCGATATCGTTGCCGCCTGCGGTATCGCAACCTGCGCCGTATCGATCGCTAGGGCGCCATGAACGCGGCGATGTTGAACATGGCCACCAGCGACGCGGCGTGCGCAAACAGAACCGGGTGGGGTCCATTGGCTATCAGCGGGCGATCAGCGCACGCCACGGTGACCTTGGGCGGCACGTTCAGCAGTGATGACAGCTTGATCGGCGTGGGTGCCGGTTTCGGCTGGTTATCAAGCTGCGGCGGCGGTCCAGAGCTCCAGCCGCATCATTGTCAAATATCGTACCGGCAGCGCCGCCGCGCGCGACCGTTCCACCAAAGTGTCGGTGGTGCAGTCGGCGCTGTCCCGTGCCAGCCTCGGCGCAGGCAAGGCCCGTACTGCGGCGATCCGGGCCGAGCATGTGCGCACGCTGGGGGTGGGCGCGGATCTGATGCGCCTCGATGCCCGGCTCAACCGGGCCGAGCTGGACAAGGTGGTGGCCGAAATCGCCGCCGATCCGGCGGTGCTGTACGCCGAAGCCGACGTCAAACTGCAGCGTGTGGATTCGCCCAAGGCGAAGGAACAGCCGCAGCTGGTCCCCAACGACCAGTACTACCAGACCTACCAGTGGCACCTGCACAACGCCGCCGGGGGCATCAACGCGCCGGCGGCGTGGGACATCGCCCAGGGCGAAGGCGTGGTGGTGGCGGTGCTTGATACCGGGATCCTGCCGGGCCATCCGGATTTCGCCGGCAACCTGCTGCAGGGCTATGACTTCATTTCCGATGCCGAGACCTCGCGGCGCCCCACCGATGACCGTGTGCCGGGTGCGCTGGACTATGGCGACTGGGTGGCCACGGCCAACGAATGCGGCCCCAACACCCCGGCCGAGGACAGCTCCTGGCACGGCACCCACGTCGCCGGCACCATCGCCGAGGCGACCAACAACGGGATCGGCATGGCCGGGGTCGCCTACAAGGCGCAGGTGCTGCCGGTGCGCGTTCTCGGCAAATGCGGTGGCTACCTGTCCGACATCGCCGATGCGGTGACCTGGGCTTCCGGTGGCAGCGTGGCCGGTATTCCGGCCAATGCCACTCCGGCCGAGATCATCAACATGAGTCTGGGTGGCAACGGCACCTGCGGCAGCGTCTACCAGGATGCGATCAACGGCGCGGTGTCGCGTGGCACCACCGTGGTGGTGGCCGCAGGCAACAGCGCGGCCAACGCCGGCAACTACCGTCCGGCCAGCTGCAACAACGTGGTTGCGGTGGGCGCGACCCGTATTACCGGTGGCATCGCCTCGTACTCCAACTATGGTGCGGTGGTGGATCTGTCCGGTCCCGGCGGTGGCGGCGGGGTCGACGGCAATCCGGGCGGCTATGTCTGGCAGGCCGGCTACAACGGCACGACCACGCCCACCTCCGGCGCCTACAGCTATATGGGCATGGGCGGCACCTCGATGGCCTCGCCGCATGTCGCCGCGGTGGGCGCGCTGGTGCAGGGGGCACTGGCAGCAGCCAATCGCGACATCCTCACCCCGGCCCAGCTCGAAGCGCTGCTGAAACAGACCGCGCGGCCGTTCCCGGTGACCATCCCGGCCGCCACACCGATCGGCAGCGGTATCGTCAATGCCAAAGCCGCGCTGGACAAGGCGTTGGAGGTGCCGTGCGATCCGGCGGTGGACACCTGCGGCCCGGTCGCCACGCCGCTGACCAACAAGGTGGTGGTGTCCGGTCTGGCCGGTGCGGCCGGCAGCGAAGCGCTGTACAGCTTCCAGGCACAGGCCGGCGCGGTGCTGAGCATCCTCACCTACGGCGGTACCGGCAATGTCTCGTTGTACGTCCGCCTGGGCGAGGAGCCGAGCAGCACCGTATTCGACGCCAAGTCCGCGCGCGCCGGCAACAGCGAGACGGTGCGCTTCACCGCGCCGGCGGCGGGGACCTACTACATCAAGCTGGTGGGGGCTTCGGCCTACAGCGGGGTGAGCCTGGTGGCACGCCAGTAAGTGATCGACGGTGGTATCCGGGAACCCCGGCATTGCCGGGGTTTCCTTTATATGCGCCATCGGTTGCTGCGCGCGGACGGAACGCGCGGGCGAACTGCTAAAGTTCCGGCAACACAGGAGGATTGCGTGAACGCGGTAGCCAACGACGCCACTCTTGCGCCTGCCGAACGCATCATCCAGCTGCTGCTGGCCCAGGGCCGGCTGAAAGAGCCGGATCTGCTGCGTGCGCGGCAACTGCAGCGCGATGCCGGCGGCGATCTGCTGGGGTTGCTGGCACGGCTGGGACTGGTATCCGAGCGCGATCATGCCGACGCCTGCGCGCAGGTGCTTGGCCTGCGCCTGCTGGGGGTCAAAGACGTGCCAACCGCGCCGCCCGAGCTGGTCGAGGATGTGCAACCGATCGCGCTGCGCTTTCTCAAACAGTTCCATGTCTTGCCGCTGGGCGAGCAGCGCGGGCGTATCGCGTTGTGGATGGCCGATCCCTATGACCGCTACGCGATCGAAGCGATCCAGCTGGCCACCGGCTGCGAGGTCGCACCGGCGGTCGGCGTGCGCAGCGAGATCGCCGACCTGATCGAACGCTGGCACGGCCAGGGCCGCAGCGCGATGGATGCACTGCTGGAATCGACCGATGGCGAGGCTGCGCCGCTCGATGACATCGAGCACCTGCGCGATCTGGCTTCCGAAGCGCCGGTGATCCGGCTGGTGAATCTGCTGATCCAGCGGGCGGTGGAGCTGCGCGCCTCGGACATCCATGTCGAGCCGTTCGAGAACCGCCTGAAGGTGCGTTACCGCGTCGACGGCGTATTGGTCGATGGCGAGAGCCCGCCGGTGAATCTCACCGCCGCGGTGATCAGCCGTATCAAGATCATGGCGCGGCTCAACATTGCCGAGCGGCGGCTGCCGCAGGACGGCCGCATCATGCTGCGGGTGCAGGGCAAGGAGCTGGACCTGCGCGTGAGCACCATGCCCACCGCGCATGGCGAAAGCGTGGTGATGCGCCTGCTGGACCGCGAGACGGTGGTGTTCGACTTCCAGCGGCTGGGCTTTGACGAGGCCTTCCTGCCGCAGTTCCGCAAGGTGCTGGAGCAGCCGCACGGCATCCTGCTGGTCACCGGTCCGACCGGCTCGGGCAAGACCACCACGCTGTACACCGCGCTGAGCCAGCTCAACACCGACCAGGTGAAAATCATCACCGTCGAGGACCCGGTCGAGTACCAGCTCGAAGGCATCAACCAGATCCAGGCCAAGCCGCAGATCGGGCTGGATTTCGCCAGCGCGCTGCGCAGCATCGTGCGCCAGGACCCGGACATCATCATGATCGGCGAGATGCGCGATGTGGAAACCGCGCGCATCGCCATCCAGTCCGCGCTCACCGGCCATCTGGTGCTGTCCACCCTGCATACCAACAACGCCGCCGGCGGCATCACCCGGCTGCTGGACATGGGCGTGGAGGATTACCTGCTCACCTCCACCATCAACGGCATCCTGGCCCAGCGTCTGGTGCGGCGGCTGGAGCCGACCCACGCCTTGCGTTATCAAGCATCGCCGGAAGAAATCGAACGCTTCGACCTGCGCCGCTTCCAGCCGCAGGGTGAGATCCACCTGTACCGGCCGCAGCCCTCGGCGCTGGCACCTACCGGCTATCTGGGCCGCACGACCATTGTCGAATTCCTGGTGATGGACGATGCGCTGCGCGGTGCGGTGATGCGCAAGGCGGGCATGGGCGAGATCGAGCAGCTCG
Organism: Stenotrophomonas pictorum JCM 9942; assembly: GCF_001310775.1. Classification (GTDB taxonomy): domain Bacteria; phylum Pseudomonadota; class Gammaproteobacteria; order Xanthomonadales; family Xanthomonadaceae; genus Stenotrophomonas; species Stenotrophomonas pictorum. The sequence continues at coordinate 303 of NZ_BAZI01000225.1, read as the reverse complement.
CGCGTGCGGCCGGCATGCGCACCATGTACGAGAACGGCATCGGCAAAGCCCTGCGTGGCGAAACCACGCTGGAAGAAGTGCTGCGGGTGACGGAGGACGCATGAGCCGTTGTCTGGGATCGCTCCATCCGGAGACGCATTGCTGATGCCGCTGTACCGCTACAAGGCGCTGGATACGCGCGGCGAGCTGCTCGACGGGCAGCAGGAAGCGGCCAGCGACAGCGAGGTGGTCGCGCGCCTGCAGGAACAGGGCCATCTGCCGGTCGAGGTGCGCCTGTCCAGTGGTTCGGGTGTCGCGGGCGGC
>NZ_BAZI01000224.1 GCF_001310775.1 Stenotrophomonas pictorum JCM 9942 | reverse complement strand
CGCAGGCTGCGCCGCGGCAGGATGGCACCGGTGCCGTTCACCGCGGCGCATCGTCAGGGGCAGCAACAGGGCCGCGAGACCCGGCCACACTCAGCCGTGCGGCTTGCCACCGGCATCGGATGCCACCGGATTGAGCGCGGCGTCATAGACCTTCTGGTCCAGCAACCCGGTTTCCTTGGCCACGATCACCGGCACCACCATCTGTCCGGTGACGTTGGTCATGGTGCGCATCATGTCCAGGATGCGGTCGATCGCGTACAGGTAGCCGATCGCCTCCAGCGGCAGGTTGGCCGCACTCAGCACCACCGTGGCCATCACCACCGCCGTACCAGGTACGCCGGCGGTGCCGAAGCTGCCCAGCACCGAGGCGATCATCACCACCACGTACTGCTCCGGGGTCAGCGGCACGCCCGTGTACTGGGCGATGAACACCGCGCACAGTGCCGGGTAGATCGCGCCGCAACCGTCCATCTTGATGCTGGCGCCCAGCGGCACCGCGAAGGACGCGTAGTCCTTGTTGACGCCGAGGTTGTCGGTGATCGAACGCATCGCCACCGGCATCGCCGCAAAGCTTGAGGAAGCCACGAATGCCACCTGCATGCCCGGCGCCGCGCCCTTGAAGAACTTCAGCGGGTTGAGCCCGTGGGCCAGCAGCAGGCTGCTGTAGACGATGAGGATGTGCAGCGCGCAGGCCACGTACAGCGCCAGCACGAAATTACCCAGGGGCAGCAGCTTCTCGAAGCCGTAGCTGCCCACCAGCCCGGCGATCAGGCCGAAGGTGCCCAGCGGCGTCATTTCCAGCACGAAGCGGGTGACCTGGATCATGATGTCGCTCATCTGTCCGACCAGCTTGCGCGCCTCGGTCACCTTCTCGCCGAGTTTCACCATCGCAAAGCCGAGCAGGCCGGCGAAGAAGATCACCGGCAGGATCGAGCCACGCCCGGCGGCCAGCACCGTCTCGCCGGCCGCATTGACCCGCGTACCGATGCCGGCCAGCGCGTAGAACACGTTCGAAGGCACGACATCCATCAGCACCTTGGCCACCGACGGCACATCGCGCGGGGTGTAGGCGCTGTCCACGGCCAGCTTCAGCCCGCCGGTACCCGGCTGCATGATCGTGCCCACCGCCAGCCCGACGCATACCGCCAGCGCGGCGGTGACGATGAACCACAGGAAGGTACGCCCGCCCAGCGCGGCGACCGACTTCTGCCCGTGCAGCGAACCGATGGCGTTGATCACCGCGAAGAACACCAGCGGTACGGCGATCATCTTGATCAGGGTGACGTACAGCTCGCCCAGCGGTCCGAACCAGGTTTCCGCTGCCGGCCCCATCAGCCAGCCCGCCAGCGCGCCGAGTGCGAAGCCTGCCACCACGCGTTGCCAGAACGGAATCCGCAACCAGGCAGAGACCAGCTTCATATCGTAGATCCGGGTGCTGTTTCAGGGAGTGGCACCATAACGCAGGCGGCCGCCAGGAACGATGCCCTGACGGAAAAGCTGCGTGTCATCGGCGCGACTTTTCACAGCCGTCATAATGGGCGCTTGTTCATGTGAGTCCCGATCATCGCCATGTCACGTGTCACGCCTCTGTTTTGCGCCGTCTCGACCCTGCTGCTGGGCGCCTGCACCAGCCTGTCGCCTTCCACTCCGGCCAGCCCGGCCGCGGTGTCGGTGGACGTCCCCGCCATTGCCCATCCGACCGGCGAGACCCCGCAGTGGTGGTACCGCAGCGGCGCCGCCCGGGCCGCCGCCAACGGCGCGATGGCTGGCAAGGCCAAGAATGTGATCCTGTTCCTGGGCGATGGCATGAGCCTGACCACCGTCGCCGCCGCACGCATCCTGGAAGGCCAGCGCAACGGCAATCCGGGTGAAGAGAACCTGCTGTCCTGGGAGCAGTTCCCGGCCACGGCGTTCAGCAAGACCTACAACACCGATTCGCAGACCCCCGATTCGGCCGGCACCATGACCGCCATCACCACCGGCGTGAAGAGCCACATGGGCGCGATCGGCGTCAGCGCCGGCAGCCGCAACGACTGTGCCGACAGCCTGGACAAGGAACTGCTGACCTGGCTGCAGCTGGCCGACAGCGCCGGCATGGCCACCGGCATTGTCTCCACCGCCCGCCTGACCCATGCCACCCCGGCGGCCACCTACGCCCATTCGCCCGACCGCAACTGGGAGAACGACACCCACCTGCCCGAAGCCGCCAAGGCTGCCGGCTGCACGGATATCGCCCAGCAGCTGATCGCCACCGCCCGCTATGGACGCGGTCCGCTGGTGGCATTGGGCGGCGGCCGTGGCCAGTTCACCACCGTCAACGAACAGGATCCGGAGTATGCCGACAAGGTCGGCCTGCGCCTGGACGGCCGCAACCTGGTGGCCGAATGGCAGGCTGCGCACCCGCAGGCGCCTATGTCTGGAACGCCGACAAGCTCAAGGCTGCGGCCCGTGCGCCGGCGCTGCTGGGCCTGTTTGAACCGGACCACATGCAGTACGAGGACGACCGCGCCAAGGACCGTGGCGGCGAGCCGTCGCTGGCCGAGTTGACCCGCGCCGCCATCGCCAATCTTTCCCAGCACCAGGAAGGCTTCGTGCTGATGGTGGAGGGCGCACGTATCGACCACGCCAACCACAGCGGCAATGCCGCACGCGCACTGGGCGACACCATCGCCCTGTCCGATGCGGTCAAGGCCGCGGTGGCCGCCACCTCGGCCGAGGATACCCTGATCATCGTCACCGCCGACCACTCGCACACGCTGAACTTCGTCGGCTACCCGGCGCGCGGCAACGCGATCCTGGGCAAGGTCAAGGACAAGGGCGGCGAGGACGGCACCGGCGGGCTGGACCTGGCCCGTGACGGCCTGGGCCTGCCCTACACCACGCTCACCTACGCCAACGGCCCGGGCTATACCGGCGCCAGCAACCAGCAGCCGGCCGGGCCGAAGAAGTTCCCGCACTCGCCCAGCAGCTTCGAAGCCGCCCTTGGCCGCCCGGACCTGACCCACGTCGATACCGAGCACGTGGACTACATGCAGGAGGCGCTGGTGCCGTCCAAGAGCGAGTCGCACGGCGGCGAGGATGTCGGCATCTGGGCGCGCGGCCCCGGCAGCAAGGCGGTGCGCGGCACGCTGGAGCAGAACACCCTCTACCACCTGATCGTGCAGGCCACCCCGCGTCTGCGTGAACGCCTGTGCGCGGCCGGCACCTGCGATGCGCAGGGGGTGCCGGTGCAGCTGCCGCAGCCGAAGAAGTTCGAGCGCCAGGCCTCCGCCAAGTGACTCCCGCGCGGCGGTGTTTTTCCCACCGCCGCGCCCTCACCGCCAGCGCGCTGCTGGCGGTGCTGTTTTGCCCAATCGGGCTGGCCGCCAACGGCAGCTGCCACCCGCTCGACCAGCACGACCAGCACGGTCTGCCCCGCTGAACGGCTGGCGACAGATCGCACCCGGACAACGGGAAATATCGCCTGCGGCACTGGCCCGGCTGGATTACGACGACAACGGCTTGGCCGTCCTGGTGGCCGGCCGGCAGCACCACTACGTGCGCCGCGACGGCCGTTTTCTGCCGGTCATCACCGGCGACAACGGCCCGGACTACGTCAAGGAAGACCTTGTCCGCGCGGTGGTCGGCGGCAAGCTGGGCTACTACAACGAGCGATTGCAACCGGCGTTGGCTGCACATTCCGACCGGGGTTTTCCGTTCAACAGCGGTGTTGCCGAAGTCTGCAACGGCTGCCGCGACAATGAGCCGGATGCCAATGGCCACCACGCCCTGGTTGATGGGCAGCGTTTCCGTATCGACCGGCAGGGCAAGCGCCTGACGAGCATGCGCTAGTCCGCGCGCACGGCGCCGTCATACGAATTGCGATCGCCGCACCTCGCGCCGATACTCGGCACCGTCATGAATCCGCTCTCCTCCTCCCTGCTCGATGCCGCCGCCGATGTTCCTGTGCTGGTCGGTTTCAGCGGCGGGCTGGACTCCACCGTATTGCTGCACCTGCTCGCCCACGCCCCCGGCCGTGCGCCCGGCAGCCTGCGCGCGGTGCATGTGCACCATGGGCTGCAGGCCACGGCTGACGACTGGGACGCGCACTGCCGGCGGATCTGCGCGCAATGGAACATCCCGCTGCAGGTCGTCCACCTCGAGGTTCCCCGTGACGGGGGTGAAGGACTGGAAGCGGCCGCACGCAAGGCACGCCATGCCGCGTTCGAACGGCTGATGGCGCCGGGCGAATGGCTGGCGCTGGGACATCACCAGGACGACCAGGCCGAAACCTTCCTGCTGCGCGCGCTGCGCGGCTCCAGCGTGGACGGACTGGCGGCAATGCGTGAGCGCCGCGGTTTCGGCAAAGGACAACTGTGGCGGCCGTTGCTGCATGCACCGCGCAGCGCGCTGGAAAGACATGCCCGGCAGCATGGCCTGCGCTGGATCGAAGACCCGAGCAACGCCAGCGACCGCTTCGACCGCAATTTCCTGCGGCTGCAGGTGCTGCCGCTGCTGGCGCAACGCTGGCCCCACGCCGCCGCAGCACTGGC
>NZ_BAZI01000223.1 GCF_001310775.1 Stenotrophomonas pictorum JCM 9942 | reverse complement strand
CGTTGCGCGGCAAGCTGTGCCACCGGACTTCTTCCGTATCGAGCCATGCCCCGGCTTGTTACCCGCATCGCTGCATGTGCCGCCATCATTGGTGTCGTGCTCTGGTTCCAGCCACGCATCAACGAACCGGCCGCCCAGGTCAGCAACGGCCTGAACCTGCGCAGCGCGCCGGACGCGCGTGCCGAGCGGCTGGCGGTGCTGCCGGTGGGCACGACGGTGGAGGTGCAGCGCTGCCTGGATGACCTGCAGTGGTGCAACGTGCGGGCGGGCGGCAAGAGCGGCTGGGTCGCGGCCGATTACCTGATCGCGCGCAGTGACGGCAAACGGGTCCGGTTGGCCGAGGCCGGCAAGGAGCTGGGAGTGGTGATCGAGACCGCGCGCCCCGGTGGTTGAGCGCCGGCGGCACCGGTCAGTGCAGTGTGCAACCCGCCGACGGGATTTCATTTCTCCGCAACCACGTAAAAAAACAGCCGCTTTCGCGGCTGTTTTTTTGGCATCAATACCGCAGCGGCTTCACACCCGGCCGAAGATCAGCGTGGCGTTGGTACCGCCGAAGCCGAAACTGTTGGACATCACCGTATCCAGCGTCGCGTCCCGGGTCTGGCGCAGGATCGGGAAACCTTCCACGCGCTCGTCCAGGGTTTCGATGTTGGCCGAGCCGGCCATGAAGCCGTCGCGCATCATCAGCAGGCAGTAGATCGCCTCGTGCACGCTGGCCGCGCCCAGCGAGTGGCCCGACAGCGCCTTGGTCGAGGACAGGGGCGGTACCGACTCGCCGAACACCTCGCGCACCGCACCCAGCTCGGTCACATCGCCCAGCGGGGTGGAGGTGCCATGGGTGTTCAGATAGTCGATCGGACGGTCCAGGCCTGCCATCGCCATCTTCATGCAGCGCACCGCGCCTTCACCGGACGGCGCGACCATGTCGGCGCCGTCGGAGGTCACGCCGTAACCGACCAGCTCGGCGTAGATCTTCGCGCCACGGGCGATGGCGTGGTCATAGTCTTCCAGCACCAGCATGCCGCCGCCACCGGCGATGACGAAGCCGTCGCGGTTGGCGTCATACGGACGCGAGGCGGTGGCCGGGGTTTCGTTGAAACCGGTGGACAGCGCGCCCATGGCGTCGAACATCACGCTCATCGACCAGTGCAGGTCCTCGCCGCCACCGGCAAACATCACGTCCTGGGCGCCGTGGCGGATCAGGTCCGCCGCCGCGCCAATGCAATGGGCCGAGGTGGCGCAGGCGGCCGATAGCGAATAGCTCAGGCCCTTGATGCTGAACGCGGTGGCCAGGTTGGCCGACACGGTCGAGCACATCGTGCGCGGCACCATGTACGGGCCGACTTTGCGCACGCCGCGGTTGCGCAGCAGATCGGCCGCTTCCACCTGCCATTCGCTGGAGCCGCCACCGGAGCCGGCGATCACGCCGGTACGCACGTTGCTGACCGTCGCCTCGTCCAGGCAGGCATCGGCGATGGCATCGCGCATGGCCAGGTAGCTGTAGGCGGCCGCATCGCTCATGAAGCGCTTGAGCTTGCGGTCCACCTGCGCGGTCAGGTCGATGTCGACCTTGCCGCCCACCTGGCTGCGCAGCCCGGCTTCGGCGTGGTCGGGCAGGGCGACGATGCCGGGGCGGCCTTCGCGCAGGGCGCTGGAGACGGTGTCCAGATCGTTGCCCAGGCAGGAGGTGATGCCCATGCCGGTAATGACGACGCGACGCATCAGAAGCTCTCCGTCGAGGTGAACAGGCCGACCTTCAGGTCCTTGGCGGTGTAGATCTCGCGCCCGTCCACCAGCATGCGGGCATCGGTCTGGGCCATCACCAGTTTGCGGTTGATCACGCGGGAGACATCGATTTCGTACTGCACCAGCTTGGCGCTGGGCAGCACCTGGCCGGTGAATTTGACCTCGCCACAGCCCAGCGCACGGCCGCGGCCTTCGGCGCCCAGCCAGGTCAGGAAGAAGCCGGTCAGCTGCCACATGGCGTCCAGACCCAGGCAGCCGGGCATCACCGGGTCGCCGAGGAAATGGCAGCCGAAGAACCACAGGTCCGGGCGGATATCCAGCTCGGCGCGGATCAGGCCCTTGCCATGGGCGCCACCGTCCTCGCGGATGTCGGTGATGCGGTCGAACATCAGCATCGGGTCGTTGGGCAGGCGGCCCTTGTTGGGGCCGAAGAGTTCGCCGCGCGCGCTGGCCAGCAGCTGGTCACGCGAGAACGTATGCAGACGGGTCATCCGGGGTAATCCAAAGCCAGGAGCGAGTCGCCGAGCATGCGGCAGCAGCAGCGTTCAATCAAATGTTTTAACTGGACGGTTGCGTATGTTCGGCGCAGTTAGCAGCCGTTCGAGGGCTGTTGCGAGTCGTTTTAAAATGCACAATTGTGAGGACAAGTGTGCATTTAGCGACAGCAGCTATCATGTTGGCGACCGTTCCGGACTGTTGTCGTGGCCCAGCTTCGCAAGATCATCCATGTGGACATGGACGCCTTCTATGCGTCGGTGGAGCAGCGCGATGACCCCGGATTGCGCGGGCGGCCGGTGGTGGTGGCGTGGAAGGGGCCCCGGTCGGTGGTCTGTGCGGCCTCCTACGAGGCGCGCACCTTCGGGGTGCGCTCGGCGATGCCGGCGTTGCGCGCCGAACGGCTGTGCCCGGACGCGGTGTTCGTGCCGCCGGACTTCGCCCGCTACAAGGCGGTGTCGCGGCAGATCCGCGCGATCTTCCTGCAGCACACGCCGCTGGTGGAACCGCTGTCGCTGGACGAGGCCTATCTGGATGTGACCGCCTCGCCCAGCTGCGGCGGCATCGCTACCGACATCGCCCGCCTGATCCGCGCGCAGATCCGCGAGACGACCGCGCTGACCGCCTCGGCCGGCATCGCCCCGAACAAGTTCCTGGCCAAGATCGCCTCGGACTGGCGCAAGCCCGATGGCCAGTTCGTGGTGCCGCCGTCCAGGGTGGAGCAGTTCCTGACGCCGTTGCCGGTCAACCGCGTGCCGGGCGTGGGCAAGGTGATGGAAGGCCGGCTGGCGGCGCTGGGGATCGCCACCGTCGGTGATCTGCGCGGACTGCCACTGGAGCAGCTGCAGGCGCTGTTCGGCAGTTTCGGCGCCCGCCTGTACAAGCGCGCGCGTGGGATCGATGAGCGCCCGGTGGAACCGGACCAGCCGGTGCAGTCCATCTCCTCGGAGGACACGTTTGCCGAGGATCTGCCGCTGGGCCAGTTCGACGAGCTGATCACCCAGCTGGCCGAGCGCACCTGGCGCGCCACCGGACGCACCGAGCGGATCGCCCATACGGTGGTGCTCAAGCTCAAGACCGCGCAGTTCCGCATTCTTACTCGCAGCTTCACCCCGGACTCTCCGCCCGGCTCGGTGGAGGAGCTGCGCGATATCGCCCTGGCGCTGTGCCAGCGGGTGCAGCTGCCGCCGGACACGCGCTACCGGCTGGTGGGGGTGGGCCTGTCCGGCTTCCGTGATCGTGCCGAGGTGCTGCTGCAGGGCGATCTGTTTCGCGGGTCATCGCCGGAGTGAGCGCGTCGGGTCCGCTTCCGGGGCAGGGCTACAATCGACGGTTTTCTGCGTGAGGAGTGTCGACAACGTGGCCACGTCAGCGGTGATTTTCGATCTGGACGGAACCCTGGTGGACAGCGCCGGCGATATCGCCGAGGCGGTCAACCGCTGTCTGGAGGAGCTGGCGCTGGCGCGCGTGCCTGAGGCACGGGTGCGCAGCTGGATCGGCGAAGGCGTGCGCAATCTGGTGGCCACCGCACTGAAGCATGCCGGCAGCGACCGCCCGCTGGAAACGGTGATGCCGGCCTTCATGCGCCACTACCACGCCTGCCTGCTGCGTAGCCCGCGCCTGTATGCCGGCGTGCCGGAAACGCTGCAGGCGCTGCGCGCACGCGCCCTGCCGATGGCGATCTGCACCAACAAGCCGGTGGCGCTGGTGCCGCCGCTGCTGGCGCATCTGGGGATCGCGGAGTTCTTCACCCATATCGTCGGCGGCGACAGCCTGCCGCAGCGCAAGCCTGCGGCCGAGCCGCTGTTGCACGCCGCCGCGCTGCTGGGGCAGCCGCCCGGTGCGTGCCTGATGGTGGGCGATTCGGCCACCGATCTGGGCGCGGCCAACCACGCGCACATGCCGGTGGTGCTGGTGCGCTACGGCTACCCGCGTGATCTGGACCTGGATGCGGCCGGCGCGCTGGCGGTGATCGACGATCTGCGCGAGCTGTTGCCCCTCGTCTGAGCGGCTGATTCGCGGCGCCGGGTTTCGGGGCAGTCGCCGCAACAAAAATGCCCCGGTGCGAACACCGGGGCATCGTCGTATCAGCGGAGTGCTCCGCCTCAGTTCTTGCTGTTGTAGCGCAGGGTCAGCTGGTACTCGCGACCCGGCTGGTTGTACCAGGCCACGGTTTCATAGTCGCGGTCGAACACGTTGGCGGCCTTGGCCTGCAGGCTCCACTCTGCGTTGATTGCGTATTCCACTCGGACATCGACGGTGCCGTAGCCGGCCAGACGCACGCTGTTGGCGGCGTTGTCGAAGCGGTGGCCGCTGCCGGCCGCGGTCACGCCCAGACGCAGCGGGCCGAAGCTCTTGTCCACGTCCAGG
>NZ_BAZI01000222.1 GCF_001310775.1 Stenotrophomonas pictorum JCM 9942 | reverse complement strand
TGCAGCTGGGTCAGACGCTGCGCCAGCCGGCGCAGGCGCACGGTGAGATCACGCTGGTCCGGCACCAGCAGCTCGGCGGCCACCGAAGGGGTGGGGGCCCGCAGGTCGGCGGCGAAATCCGTCAGGCTGAAATCCGTTTCATGGCCCACCGCCGAGACCACCGGCGTGTTGCTGGCGGCAATGGCGCGTGCCAGCTGTTCGTCGTTGAATGCCCACAGATCTTCCAGTGAGCCGCCGCCGCGGGTCAGCAGGATCACGTCGTAGCGGCCGCTGGCATCGGCCTTGCGCAGCAGCGAGGTGATCTGCGCGGCGGCGGTGTCGCCCTGCACCAGCGACGGCAGCAGTTCCACCTCCAGCAGCGGAAAGCGTCGGGCCAGCACGCTCAGCACGTCGCGCACCGCCGCGCCACTGGGCGAGGTGATCACCGCCAGGCGTCGCACATGGGCCGGCAGCGCGCGCTTGCGTGCCGGATCAAACAGGCCTTCGGCTTCCAGCCGCGCTTTCAGCTCGTCATAGGCGCGCCGCAACGCGCCTTCGCCGGCTTCTTCCATGTGATCCAGGATCAGCTGGTAGTCGCCGCGTGCTTCATACAGAGTGAGCCGGCCGCGCACCAGCACGCGCAGGCCTTCGCGTGGCACAAATTTCAGCCACTGGCTTTTGGGCTTGAACATCGCCGCACGCACCTGCGCGCGGGCGTCCTTCAGGGTGAAATACAGGTGTCCGGAGGCTGGCCGGCTGACATTGCCCAGCTCGCCTTCCACCCATACCAGCGGAAACGCGCTTTCCAGCAGGTCGCGCGCCAGCGTGTTGAGCTGGTTGGGGGTCAGGATGTCGGCACTGCGTTCCATGGATCAGGCGTTGGAGCGTTGAAGCGGGCGGTCATGGTCGCATGGAAGCTGCTTGCGACTCACGGCGGTCCCATGCCGGCGCTTTCGGTGTGACGCTGCAGTGCCCACTGCACGTGCTCGCGGACCAGGGCGGAGGCGTGCTCGCGACGTTGCTCCAATGCCTGTTTCGCGGCGGGTGAGGGCGTGGCATTGCCCAACGCCACGGCGATATTGCGCAGCCAGCGCTCATGGCCGCTGCGACGGATCGGGCTGCCTTCGGTGCGGCGCAGGAATTCGTCTTCCTCCCAGGCAAACAGCTCCGGCAAGGTGGCGGTGTCGAGGTTGTTGCGGGCGCGGAAATCCGGCTCGTCGGTGCGACGGGCGAACTTGTTCCACGGGCAGACCAGCTGGCAGTCATCGCAGCCGTAGATGCGGTTGCCCATCAGTGGACGCATTTCCAGGGGAATCGCGCCTTCATGTTCGATGGTCAGGTAGGAGATGCAGCGGCGCGCGTCCAACCGGTGCGGGGCGATGATGGCGGCGGTCGGGCAGACGTCGATGCAGCGCGTGCAGGTGCCGCAATGCGCGCTGGCCGGCGCATCCACCGGCAACGGCAGGTCCACGTAGATCTCGCCGAGGAAGAACCACGAGCCGCCGTTGCGGTCGATCAGGCAGGTGTGTTTGCCGATCCAGCCCAGCCCGGCATTGCGCGCCAGAGCGCGTTCCAGCACCGGCGCCGAATCGACGAACACCCGGTAGCCGAACGGGCCGATCTCGCCGGCGATGCGTTCGGCCAGCTTCTGCAGGCGGTTGCGCATCAGCTTGTGGTAGTCGCGGCCCAGCGCGTAGCGGGCGACATAGGCGCGCTCGGCATCATCGAGCGTGGCCCAGGCTGCGGCATCGTCCTTGTGGCCGTAATCCAGCCCCACCGAGATCACCCGCACCGTGCCGGGCAGCAGCTCCTGTGGCCGGGCGCGCATCGTGCCATGGCGGGCCATCCATTCCATCGTTCCGTACAGCCCCTTGCCCAGCCAGTCGGCCAGGTGCGCCTCATCCTCGCCCAGCGCGATGCCACTGATGCCACAGCGCTGGAAGCCCGCCTCGCGGGCGAGCTGGTGGATGCGCAGCGACAGCTGCGCCGGATTGACGGTGAAAGCGGCTTCAGACATGTGGCAAGTATAGAATCCGGGGCATGGACGAGCCTGTCGAACTGTTCGATACCGTCGCCGCCGGGCGCATTGATGTCCAGGCCACCGCGCTGCTGGGCGGCGATGGCTATGTGTTGATGCAGCGTGCCGGACAGGCGGCCTGGCAGTGCGTGTTGCAGCATTGGCCGCAGGCGCGGCGGCTCGTGGTGGTGTGCGGCCCGGGCAACAACGGTGGCGATGGATACGTGCTGGCGCGTCTGGCGCGCCAGTCCGGGCGCGAAGTCAGCGTGTTGCATCCGCGCGGTGCCGCTCCACGTAGCGCGCTGGCGCAGCGTGCCTGTACCGATTATCTGGCTATCGGCGGTCACGTCGAGGTATCGCCCGATTGCCTGCGGCAGGCCGAGTTGATTGTCGATGCGCTGTACGGGATCGGCTTCAGCCGTGCGCCGGAAGCGGCGGATGCGGCGCTGATCGCGGCGATCAACGCCGCCGGCGTGCCGGTACTGGCGCTGGATGTGCCCAGTGGTGTGGATGCCGACAGTGGCAAGGTTCCGGGTGAAGCGGTCCGCGCCGGGCGGGTGCTGCAGTTCATCGTCGCGCACCGCGGTTTGTACACCGGAACGGCCCTGGAGTTTGCGGGCCAACGGCTGCTGGCGGATCTGGACTTGCCGCCGCCGGCGCTGGACGGTATCGCTGCCAGCGTGCAGCGCTGGTCGAAACCGGCGCTGTCGCAGTACCTGCCGCGGCGGCGGCTCAATACCCACAAGGGCGAGTCCGGGCATGTGCTGTGCGTGGGCGGCAACCACGGTGCAGGTGGCGCGGTGATGCTGGCGGCCGAGGCGGCCTTGCGCAGTGGTGCGGGCCTGACCAGCGTGGCGACCCGTGGCGTGCATGTGGCGCCGCTGCTGGCACGGTGCCCGGAGGCGATGGCACATGGCATCGAAAATATCGCCGGGCTGGATGCTCTGCTGGCGCGTGCGAGTGTGGTGGCATTGGGGCCCGGGCTGGGCCAGGACGCGTGGGCGCAGGCGCTGTACGCGGCGGTGCTGGCCAGCGGCAAGCGGCTGGTGGTCGATGCCGATGCCTTGAATCTGCTCGCACTCGAGCCACGTCCGCTGCCGCAGGCCGTCCTGACCCCGCATCCGGGCGAGGCCGCGCGCTTGCTGGGAACCGATACCGCCAGCGTGCAGCAGGATCGCTTCGCCGCGGCGCAGGCGCTGGCCGGGCGTTACTCGGCGGTCGTGGTACTCAAGGGCGCCGGTACTGTGGTGGCCAGCCCCGGACAATTGCCGCGAGTGATCGCCGCCGGCAACCCGGGCATGGCGGTGGGGGGCATGGGGGATCTTTTGACCGGCGTCATTGCCGCGTTGTGCGCGCAGGGCCTGGCGTTGTTCGATGCCGCCAGCACCGGTGCCCTGCTGCATGCACTGGCCGGGGATGTGGCCGCACTGGACGGGGAGCGCGGGCTGCTGCCGCGTGATCTGTTGCCGCACCTGCGGGCGCTGGCCAATCCATAATGGCGACCATGATCGAACTGATTCTTCCTGACAGCGAAAGCACCGACCGGCTCGGGCAGGCGTTGGCGCAGACCCGGCCGGCACAGGCGGTGGTCCATCTGCAAGGCGACCTGGGCGCGGGCAAATCCACCCTGGCGCGCGCGCTGTTGCGTGCCCTGGGGGTGCAGGGCGCGATCCGCAGCCCGACCTACACCCTGATCGAGCGTTATCCGCTGGCAACCGGCGAGGCGTGGCATCTGGACCTGTACCGGATCGGCAATGCGGGCGAGCTGGATTTCCTCGGGCTGGACGAAGGCAGCGCCGATCTGTGGCTGGTCGAATGGCCCGAGCGCGGGGCCGGCGGCCTGCCGCCGGTGGATCTGGTGATCGGGCTGGAAATCGCCGGCCACGGTCGCCGCGCCCGGTTGCGGGCACACAGCCCGGCCGGTGAATCGTGGCTGCAGCGGTTGAGTGAAATGGCCGACTTGCAGTCGCTTCCTGCCCTCTGACAACAGAAAGGTGCGGCAGGTGGCGGATTATTAAAGGAAAAGTATTGCAATTGCCGGAATGCGGTGATTGAATCCGGGCATGACTACGGGAAACCCGCTGTTCGCACTGTCGCTTGCTGTCGCCGGGCTCTGCTCGGCTGCGGTACCTGCGTGGGCGGGCGAGATCCGTGGAGTAGGGCTGCACAGCGGTAGTACCGGTACCCGGGCCGAAATCCAGCTGGCCGGGGGGGGCAGCTACAAGACCCTGAGCCTGTCCGCACCGAACCGCCTGGTCGTCGATTTTCCGGATTCCAGCGCTGTACGTGACCTCAAGCTGCCCGCTGCGACCGGCGTGGTCACCGCAGTGCGTACCGGCACTCCGACTCCGGGCACGTTCCGTGTGGTGTTCGATCTGGCCGAGTCGGTCGCGCCGTTCAAGCCCCGGATGCAGGGGCAGGGCGCGGAGTCCACGTTGCTGATCGAATGGCCGGGCGAAGCACCGGCGCGCGCTGTGGCCGCGAGTTCTGCGCCAGTTGCGCCCGCGGCACCCGCCAGCACGCCAGTACAAAACAGTGTGGATCCCCGTGCCGAGGCCGCCCGGGCTACCGCCGTACTGACCGCCGCGGTGCGCCAGCAGGCCACCTCGCCTCGCGCCGGCCGTGGTTGTCAACT
>NZ_BAZI01000221.1 GCF_001310775.1 Stenotrophomonas pictorum JCM 9942 | reverse complement strand
CCGGCAAGCCGCTGGTGGTGCTGCTGCGCAACGGCCGCGCACTGGCGCTGCAGGGCGCGGTCCGCGATGCGCAGGCGATCGCGGTGAGCTGGTATCTGGGGACGCAGACCGGGCATGCGGTGGCCGATGTGCTGTTTGGCCGCTACAACCCCTCGGCGCGTTTGCCGGTCAGTTTTCCGCAGGTCTCCGGACAGCAGCCGTTCTACTACAACCACCCCCGGACCGGTCGCCCGGAACTGCCGAGCATGTCCGAGTTCAAGGCGCGCTGGCGCGAAATTCCCAATGCACCGCTGTATGCCTTCGGCCATGGCCTCAGTTACACCACCTTCGCCTACGGTTCGCCGCAGTTGAGTGCGCCGCAGCTGGAGTGGAATGGCCAATTGCGGATCACCACCCGGGTCACCAATACCGGCAGCGTGGCCGGCGAGGAAGTGGTGCAGCTGTATGTGCATGACCGCGTCGCCAGCCGCGTGCGCCCGGTGCGCGAGTTGAAGGCGTTCACCAAGATCGCGCTGGCGCCGGGCCAGTCGCAGTCGGTGACGTTCCACCTGGACCGCCAGCAACTGGCGTTCACCGGTGTGGATGGCCAGTTCCGTGCCGAATCGGGATTGTTCGATGTGTGGGTATGCGCCTCCTCCGTCAGTGGCGAGGCGGTGACGTTCGAGCTGCTGGCGCCGCCCTGAGGCGGCAATCCAGGCCGTGACGCATGCGCCACCGGACCGGCGGCGCATGCGCAGGCGGCTCAGCCGGCCTTGGGCGTGAGTTTGAGCAGCCGGCCGCCCTGGCCATCCTTCTGATCTTCCAGCAGCCAGATGGCGCCGTCCGGGCCCTGCTCCACTTCGCGGATCCGCTGGCCCATGTCGAAGCGTTCGGCTTCGCGGGCCTTCTCGCCATCAAAGGCCACCCGCACCAGCGACTTGGACGAGAGCCCGCCGATGAAGCCGCTGCCCTGCCACTGCGGGAACAGCGCACCGTTGTAGATGATGAAACCGGCCGGTGAGATCACCTGCCGCCAGGTCACTACCGGGGCGATGAATTCCGGGCGGGTGTCATGGTCGGGAATATCGCGACCGTCGTAGTGGTCGCCGTTGGAGACGATGGGATAGCCATAGTTGCCGCCGCGCTGGATCAGGTTCAGCTCATCACCGCCCCTGGGGCCCATCTCGTGTTCCCACAGTCTGCCGTTGGCATCGAATGCCAGGCCCAGCGCATTGCGATGGCCCAGTGACCATACCTGGTCGGCCGGCGCGCCCTGGGCCACGAACGGATTGTCCGCGGGAATGCCGCCATCGTCATTGAGGCGGATGATCTTGCCCAGATTGGCCTTCATGTCCTGGGCCGGATCGAACTTCTGCCGTTCGCTGGAGCTGATCCACAACTTGCCATCCGGACCAAACGCCAGACGATGGCCGTAGTGGCCGCCGCCACTGACTTTCGGGGTCTGTCGCCAGACAACCTGCGCCTCGCGCAGTTGTCCGCCGCCGTCGGCATCGAGCACCAGTTTGGCGCGTGCCACCGCCGCGCCGCGGGTGTCGCCATCGCCTTCCTCGGCGTAGCTGTAGTAGACCAGCCCGTTGCCGGCGAACTGCGGATGCGCGACCACATCGCCGAAACCGCCCTGGCCGCCATAGGCCACGGCCGGTGTGCCGCTCACCACGCCGCGGTTGCCGCTGGCAGGGTCGAAATGGATCAGCTTGCCGCCCTTCTCGGTGATGAGCAGGCTGCCGTCAGGCAGGAACGTCATTGCCCACGGCTCGCGGAAGCGGGCGACGTCGGTGACGGCGAAGGGCCAGTGCGCGGCTTTCACCGCCGTGTCCGCAGCGGGATCGGGTGCGGCGGCGCAGGCGCTGGTGAACAGGATCGGTGCCAGAGCCAGGGTCATGGCCAGCAGCGTGGAACGGGGCATGGGGATCTCCAGTGGCGGGAAGCGATGTCCAGGGGCGTGTTGTACCG
The DNA here is from genome assembly GCF_001310775.1 of Stenotrophomonas pictorum JCM 9942. Lineage (GTDB taxonomy): Bacteria > Pseudomonadota > Gammaproteobacteria > Xanthomonadales > Xanthomonadaceae > Stenotrophomonas > Stenotrophomonas pictorum. The sequence goes on along the minus strand of NZ_BAZI01000221.1, from coordinate 2,689 downwards.
CATGTCGGGGCGCCGTGTCGGCGCCCCGCCTCGCTCAGCTTTCCGCGGCCGCTTGGGGATCTGCTGGCGTGTGCCTGGCGACGATGCCGGTGGCAGTGACGCCGCCGGTGGCGTTGCCGATGGTGCAGAACACATCGGGGATGGTGTCTACCGCCAGCAGCACGCCCAGCGGTTCCACCGGCAGCCCCAGGCTCTGGGTGATGGGCAGGTTGTTGGTCATGAAATTGGCCTGGCCGGGCAGGCCGGTGGAGCCCATGCTGATCGCCGCGGCCAGCAGCACCGCCACGGCGTACTGCGAGGCGTGCACGTCGATGCCATACAGCCAGGCGATGAAACTGGCCACGGCGATGTACTGCGCCGGGCTGGTGATGCGGAACAGCGACACCGCCATCGGCAGCACCAGCGAGGTGAGCCCGGCCGGATAGCCCAGCCGGTTGCGCGCGCTGTCGATCATGGCCGGCAGCGAGGCCAGTGACGACTGCGTGCTGCCGGCAATCACCTGCACCGGCACCAGCGCACGGGCAAAGCGGCCGAACGGCTCGCCGGCGGCGAAGCGGGCCACCACGTACAGCAGCAGGGTGATCAGGATGTAGATCACGCACATCAGCACGATGTAGTAGCCCAGCACGCCGAGGATGCTCATGCCCACTTCGGCGCAGACCACGAACACCAGCGCGAACACGCCGACCGGTGCGGCCCACAGCACCCAGCGCACGATGGTGATCATGGTGTCGGCGATGATGCGGATGATGTCCAGGATGCGGTCGCGGCGCTCCGGTTCCTGGCGGCTCAATGCAAAGCCGAAGAACATCGCAAAGGCCACCAGCGGCAGCATCGCGCTGGAGGCGGCCGCCGCCAGCGCGTTGCTGGGGATCAAGGAGCTGATCCACTGCGCGGCGCTGGGCGGGGTGGCCGTAGTGGTGGGCGAACGCAGCGCGTCGCGGAAGGCCTGGATGTTGTCGGCATCGCGCGGCAGCAGATCCAGCAACGCCGGCGTGATGACCGCGGAGAACGCGGCCGAGCCCACCAGCAGGACCAGGAACACGATGATCGCGTTGCGCGCGGTACGGCCGGAGGCGGCGGCATTGCTGGCGGTGTTGACGCCGACGATCACCAGTGCGGTGACCAGCGGCACCACGGTCATCTGCAGGGCGTTGAGCCACAGCCGGCCGATCGGGCGCAGCACATCGGCAATCCGCAGTGCCAGTGCCGGGTCATAGGCGGTCAGCGACAGACCCACGATTGCGGCGATCAGCAGCGCGATCAGCACCTTGACCGGGGCCGAGAGGGTGAAGCGGCGTGCGGGCGTGCTCAATGTGCGGTCTCCACCAGCGCCGGCAGGCCCCAGCTGGACTGCAGGCGCCCGTATTCGGCGTGCGGCAACAGCACAAACAGTGGGGTGGCGTCAGGCGTGAGCCAGGCCAGAAGATCGCTCATCTGCCGGGGTGCCATCGCGGTGCAGCCGGCGGTGGCTTCGCCCGGGGTGCGCCACAGGTGCGCGAAGATACAGCTGCCCTGTCCGGCCACGTTGCCCGGGTTGTGCTCGATGACGAAACCTTCGCGGTAGCGCACATCGCCGTTGTTGTGCAGGTCCAGGCGCATCGCCTCGGTGGAGCCTTTCACCGCCCCGGTGCCGACCTTGGCGGCATCGACGATGCGGTTGTACAGCGGCGAAGCCGGCACATCCATGCAGTAACTGGTGGCCAGCATCGGCTGGTAGGGCAGTGCGGTGCCGAGATGACCGGCATAACCGAACGCCGGGCCGATGGTGAAGATGCCGGCCGGGCTGCGGCCGTCGCCCTCGCGCTTCTGCGGGCCGCCGTTCTGTGGCGGATGCAGGCCGATACCCCAGGCGCTGCCGCTGCTGCCCAGGGCCACCTCGAAACCGGTGCCGTGCGCCTGCCAGCCGTTCTCCGTGCGCTCGAATGCCTGCAACTGGCCGGAGGATGCTTCCCATGAGGGGCGGTGACCACGATCAGCTGGCGGGCGTTGTCCAGCGGCGTGGCACTGGCGTTCGATGCAAGTCCCACGCAGGCCAGCGCGGACAGCAGCCACCGGGTAGTGGAACGGAACAGAAAAGACATGGCGGCGGCTCCGGTCATCAGTTGTCGATCAGTTGCTGGATGCGTTCCTGGTTCAATGCCAGCTGCCGCTGGCGGTCCGGATTGGACTGGCACAGCAGCACGAACACGAAATCCAGCAGGTACTGCAGCGAGCAACGGTACAGCAGCTGCGCGATCTGCGGCTGCGGGTCGTGCGCGCAGATCGCCAGCGCCGCATCGGCATGCGCGCGCAGCGGGTTGGCGGTATGGCGGGTGATCGACACCACCTTGCCGCCGACCTCCTGGAACTGGCGCGACAGTTGCCACAGCTGCGGCAGCTTGCCGAACTCGGAGAACACCAGCATCACATCGCCCGCGCGCGCGGCCGACAGATTGGCGGTCATCAAAATCGGATCGGCGTGCTGCACGGTGAGGATGCCCAGCAGCGACAGCCGCATCGCGAACTCGCGCGCGTACAGGCCGTCGTCGCCCAGACCATAGATGAAGACCTTCGGTGCGGTATCGATCAGTGCGATCACCGCTTCCACATCGGCCTGCGGATTGGCCGCCATGGTTTCCTCTTCGGCGCCGGCCTTGGCGCGGCGCAGGGTCTCGGCCGCCAGCAGATAGCCGCCGGCCTGCTCCTC
>NZ_BAZI01000220.1 GCF_001310775.1 Stenotrophomonas pictorum JCM 9942 | reverse complement strand
CGTACGTGCAGCGGCGCGCGGCCTGGATCCAGCGGCAGGCGCGCCAGCTGGGCGGTGCGGGCTATGTGGAGCAGATCGATTGACCTTGCCGCCGGCCGGCTTCCGTAGAATCGCCGCATGACTACCCGCCAGCGCCTGACCATCGTGATCGCCGCCTGCAACGAGCAGGAGACGCTGCCGCTGATCCATCCGCGGATCTGCGCCGAGCTGGACCGGCTGCAGGATGTCGACGGCCACCTTCTGTATGTGGACGACGGCAGCACCGATGCGACCTGGACGGTGATGCGGCAGTTGGCCGCCGATCCGCGCGTGGCGACGTTGCGGCTGTCGCGCAACTTCGGCAAGGAGATCGCGCTGACCGCAGGGCTGGATTTCGTCGACGACGGGGCGGTGCTGATTCTCGATGCCGATGGCCAGGATCCGCCGGAGCTGATTCCCGAGTTCGTGGCGCTGTGGCGGCAGGGGTATGACGATGTATATGGCACTCGGCTGGTGCGTGAAGGCGATGGCTGGCTCAAACGGGTGACGGCGGCGCTGTTCTACCGGGTGATCGGGCGGCTGTCCAAGACCCCGATTCCCGCCGACACCGGCGACTTCCGGCTGCTGTCACCGCGCGCCTTGCAGGCATTGCGGCGGCTGCGCGAGCGTCAGCGGTTCATGAAAGGCCTGTTCGGCTGGGTTGGCTTCCGGCGGGTGGCCTTGCCGTACCGGCGTGCGCCGCGTCTGGCCGGGGCCAGCAAGTTCGGCTTCTGGAAGCTGTGGAACTTCGCGCTGGAAGGCATCACCAGTTTTTCGACCGCACCGCTGCGTGTGGCGACCTATCTGGGGCTGCTCACTGCTGCATCGGCCTTCGGGTTTGCCCTGTTCGTGGTGGCCAAGGCCGCGCTGTACGGGGACCGGGTGGCCGGCTGGCCGACGATGATGGCGGTGATCCTGTTCCTGGGGGGCGTACAGCTGATCGCGCTGGGATTGATCGGTGAATACCTCGGGCGCCTGTACATGGAGGTCAAACAGCGGCCGCTGTACCTGGTGGATAGCTGGCAGCCGGCGGCCGTGGCAGTATCAGCAGACCCTCATCGCGCGGAACAATGCCATGCAGACCGTTCGACAATTGCTTGCGACCAAGTCTCCTGAGATCCATGCGGTAGCCCCGGAAGTCGCGGTGATACAGGCCATCCGGTTGATGGCCGAAAAGGGCATCGGCGCGGTGCTGGTGATGGACGGCCGCCACCTGGTGGGCATCCTTTCCGAGCGCGATTACGCGCGCAAGATCGTGCTGAAGGACCGTTCCTCGGCCACGACCCCGGTGCGCGAGATCATGACGGCCGAGCTGGTCACGGTGGCGCCCACCGTGACGGTGGAGCAGTGCCTGGAACTGGTGACCAACCGCCGTATCCGCCACCTGCCGGTGGTGGACGGCGATGAGGTGATGGGCGTGATTTCCATCGGTGATCTGGTCAAATCGGTGATCGAGCAGCAGCGCCAGGAACTGGGGCAGCTGCAGCAGTACATCACCGGCGGCTGAGTCTGACGGCACGGCCCGGTGGGGCGTCGGCCACAGTTGGCATCTTCGCTTGGGCAGGTTCCGATCGTGATGTTCGGTGAGTGTGGGAAATCGAATCGCCGCCCGCGCGTAAGCCATTGGCCGGTGGCGTCGATTTCCACATCGCCCTTCAGGTCATGACCGTTCGTCCCGCCGCTGGATCCGTCGCCCACCGCCGGCGGTGCGCCAGTGTGGGTGGTTTCCTGTCACAGGATCTGCGCGGTCACCGAGACGAAGTGGCAGACGCTGCCGCCGATCACGAACATGTGCCAGATCGCATGCGAGTAGGGCAGCTGTTCGCGGTGGTAGAACACGGTGCCCAGCGTATAGAACACGCCGCCGGCGAACAGCCAGCCGAGGGTGAATCCGTCCAGCGAATGCCACATTGGCTTGATCGCCACCACCACCAGCCAGCCCATCACGATATAGATGATCGTCGAAAGCAGTTTGAAGCGGCCGGTATAGAACAGTTTGAAGATCACCCCGAATACGGCCAGCGACCAGATCGCGGCGAACAGGCCCCAGCCCCAGGGGCCGCGCAGACCGATCAGGGTGAAGGGAGTGTAGGTGCCGGCGATCAGCAGGTAGATCGCACAGTGGTCGAAGACCTTCAGACGGCCTTTGGCGATGGGGTGCTGGATGGCGTGGTACAGCGTGGAGGCGGTGTAGAGCAGCAGTAGGGCGACACCGAAGACGATGGCACTGGCCAGTTGCCAGCCGTCACCGTAGATCGCGGCCAGGGTGATGAGGACGGCGCTGGCGCCGAGTGCGGCCACCGCGCCCAACCCATGGGTCAAGGCACTGGCGATTTCTTCGCGGATGGAAGCAGCTGTGGTCATGTAGGCAGATGACGCGGGCAGGGGGAATGCCCGGTGACCGCTATCATCCCTCCGAACGCCGGCGTATGCACGCCGGCATCGGGCTCAGGCCACAGAAACCGTGTGCGCTGCTTCACGGGTTGCGGCAAAGCGCACATCCGGCGCGCGTTCCTGCGCCAGCTGCAGGTTGACCCGTGTCGGCGCCAGATACACCAGCTGGCCGGCCGCATCGATGGCCAGGTTGCTGGCGTTCTTCTCGCGGAACTCTTCCAGCTTCCTGGCGTTGTCGCAGTGTACCCAGCGGGCGGTGACCACGCTGACCGGCTCGAAGATCGCCTCCACGCCGTATTCGTCCTTCAGGCGGTAGGCGGCGACATCGAACTGCAGCACGCCGACTGCACCGAGGATCAGGTCGTTGCTCATGATCGGGCGGAAGAACTGGGTGGCACCTTCTTCGGACAGCTGCGCCAGGCCCTTCTGCAGCTGCTTGAGCTTGAGCGGGTCGCGCAGGCGGGCGCGGCGGAACAGTTCCGGGGCGAAGTTGGGAATGCCGGTGAAAGTCACCGCTTCGCCTTCAGTGAAGGTGTCGCCGATGGAGATGGTGCCGTGATTGTGGATACCGATCACATCGCCCGGCCAGGCCTCGGCAGCGATCTCGCGGTCGGACGCCATGAAGGTCAGCGCGTTGGCCAGTTTCATTTCCTTGCCGGTGCGCACATGGAAGGTCTTCATGCCTGCGGTGAATTTGCCCGAGCACACGCGCATGAAGGCCACGCGGTCGCGGTGCTGTGGATCCATGTTGGCCTGGATCTTGAACACGAAACCGGTCAGCTTGTCTTCCTGCGGAGCGATATCGCGGCCGGTGGTGGCACGGGCCTGCGGTGAAGGTGCGTGTTTGACGAAGAAGTCCAGCAACGGCTGCACACCGAAGTTGTTCACGCCCGAGCCGAAGAACACCGGCGTCTGTTTGCCGGCCAGGTATTCGTCCAGGTCGAACGGATGGCTGGCGCCCTGCACCAGCTCCAGCTCGTCGCGCAGGTCGGCCAGCATCTTCTCGCCGATCTTCTCGGCCAGACCTGGCGCGTCCAGCGACGGGAAGATGGTCGAATCCTGGCGGGTGAAGTTGCGGCCCGGTTCGTACAGGTGCACTTCGCCGGTCAACAGGTGCACCACGCCCTTCAGGCGCTGGCCCATGCCGATCGGCCAGGTCACCGGCGCGCACTGGATGCCGAGCACGGTTTCCACTTCATCCAGCAGCTCGATCGGGTCCTTGCCCTCGCGGTCGAGCTTGTTGATGAAGGTCATGATCGGGGTGTCACGCAGGCGGCAGACCTCCATCAGTTTGATGGTGCGTTCTTCCACGCCCTTGGCCACGTCGATCACCATCAGCGCCGAGTCCACCGCGGTGAGCACGCGGTAGGTGTCCTCGCCGAAGTCGGCATGGCCGGGGGTGTCGAGCAGGTTGACGATCTTGTCCTCGTACGGGAACTGCATCACCGAGGAGGTGACCGAGATGCCGCGCTCCTTTTCCAGCGCCATCCAGTCGGAGGTGGCGTGCTTGCTGGTCTTGCGCGACTTCACCGAGCCGGCCATCTGGATCGCACCGCCGAACAGCAACAGCTTTTCGGTCAGCGTGGTCTTGCCGGCGTCAGGGTGGGAGATGATGGCGAACGTACGGCGACGCGCGGCTTCGGAGGCGACTTCGGACATGGCGAGCGCGCCCGCACGGGCGCTTCGGAGCAAAAGAGCCGTCGATTATAGCGGGACGCCCGTCGGCGCGTGACTCAGTCGCCGCCGCCGTTGTCTTCACGCGGAAATTGCAGCTCGCCGCGGTCATCGGCCATGCGGAACGGCAGCGATTCCAGCGCCATGCCGGCGTTGCGCTGGACGGTGAAATGCAGGTGCGGGCCACTGCTGCGCCCGGTATTGCCTGAATTGGCGAGCCGTTGCCCGATTTCCACCTTCTGCCCGGGCCGGACCGCGGCACTGCCGGCTTGCAGGTGCGCATACAGCGCCATGCTGCCGTCGGCGTGCAGTATCCGGACCAGGTTGGCTTCGCCGGTGGCGGCATCCAACACCTGCATCACCACGCCGGCGCGTGCGGCGAGCACCGGCGTGCCTTCGGCGAGCGGGAAGTCCACCGCGTAGTGGTTCTGCGCATCATTGTGGCTGTGGCGGCCGCCAAACGCCTGGCTCACCCGGCTTTACCGCCGGCGAAAGGCAGGCGGTAAAGCACATCATCTGGACGGGCGACCGGGGCGCCGGGAACGGCATCGAGCAGCAGCCGGGCGCCCG
>NZ_BAZI01000219.1 GCF_001310775.1 Stenotrophomonas pictorum JCM 9942 | reverse complement strand
TGACGCGGTACGGGCGCTGCTGCAGGAGCGCTACGGCGCGCCAGCACAGCTGACCGGGAAATGGGCGCAGCAGCTGGAGGATCCGGGCACCGGCAGCGCCCGCCCGGTCCAGCGCGCGCTGTGCGCCGACCACGGCATCACCCTCGGCGGCAACCGCTACCGCATGCTGGCCGTCTGCACCGGCTATGCCAACGCCACCTCGATCGAGCTGGGCACCACCGATTTCATCGTGCTGCATGAGGCCGCCGACGGCAGCATGTGCCTTGCCGCCGAGTTGCCCGGGCGCGCCAGTGGCGCCGACGGACAGCCGGGCAGCATCAGCACGGTGCAGGTGGGCGCCGGAGCGTGGGCCTACCAGATCGACGACGAGCTGGTGGCCGTCGGCTCCAGAACGCGACACCGCGCCTGGCTGCTGTTCGATGGCGGCGACAGGCTCGCGGACGCCGGCTGGCTGCGTGTGCACTGGGACAACCACAACGCCATCGAATGCAACGCCGCCGGCCATTGCGCGCCCGGCACGCTGGCGCTGGATCTGGATATCCGGCCCGACGACAGCCAGCCCGCCGTGCCCTACTGGCCGCTGCGGGTGACCGAAAGCGGGCGCGACTGCCACGGCCGGACCAACCGGACCCATACCGTCACCTACGATCCGGCACAGGCGCGCTACCTGATCCCGGCCGACCTGCAACGCGAGGAATGCCGCTGATGCGCAAGACCGTTCTGCTTCTGGCTGCCGTTGCCGGCAGCGCCCTGTTGCCCGGCTGTGGCAGCGACCAGCTCACCGGTGCCCAGCGCGCGGCCATCGCCACGCTGGGCACGGAACTGCCCGCACCCTATCGCGATGGCCTGGTGATCGATTCGGTGCACCGCCATGGCGATGACCTGGTGCTGATGATCCGTTTTCCCGAGGCCACCGTGGCCATGGCCAAAGCCAAGCCCGACCTGTTCGCCGCGCTGCGCCGCGATGAAGCCGAGGCCATCGCCGAGCTGTGCCAGGAACCGGCGTTGGCTCCGGTCTACGCGGCCGGTGGCGGTGTGCGCCGCCGCTTCGTCGATGCCAACGGCGCGGTGTTTTTCGAAGTCGCCCTGAGCGCTTCCGACTGCCCTTCCCCTTGAATGCCCCACAGGAACTGACCCCATGAAAATCCTCGTCATCGGCGCCGGTGGCCGTGAACACGCTCTGGCCTGGAAGCTGGCGCAATCGCCGCGCGTGAGCGAAGTGATCGTCGCCCCGGGCAACGCCGGTACCGCCACCGAAGCCAAGTGCCGCAACGTGGCGGTCAAGGTCACCGACATCGACGGCCTGCTGCGCCTGGCCCAGGACGAGGCGGTGGGGCTGACCGTGGTCGGTCCGGAAGTGCCGCTGGTGCTGGGTGTGGTGGACCGCTTCCGCGCTGCCGGCCTGCGCATCTTCGGCCCGACCGCCGCCGCCGCGCAGCTGGAAGGCAGCAAGGCCTTCGCCAAGGATTTCCTCGCCCGCCATGGCATTCCCACCGCGTTCTACGCGGTGCACACCGAGGTGGCGCCGGCGCTGGCCTATCTGCGCGAGAAGGGCGCGCCGATCGTGATCAAGGCCGATGGTCTGGCCGCGGGCAAGGGCGTGATCGTGGCGATGACCCTGGACGAGGCCGAAGCGGCGGTGCACGACATGCTCAGCGGCAACGCCTTCGGCGATGCAGGCGCACGCGTGGTGATCGAGGAGTTCCTCGAGGGCGAGGAAGCCAGCTTCATCTCGATGGTCGACGGCCGCACCGCGCTGCCGATGGCGACATCACAGGATCACAAACGCGTGGGCGATGGCGACACCGGCCCGAACACCGGCGGCATGGGCGCCTACTCTCCCGCTCCGGTGGTCACCCCTGAAGTGCATGCACGGGTGATGCGCGAAGTGGTGGAGCCGACCGTGGCCGGCATGATCAAAGATGGCGTGCCGTTCACCGGCTTCCTGTATGCCGGGCTGATGATCGATGCCAGCGGTGCGCCGAAGGTCATCGAATTCAACGTGCGCTTCGGCGACCCGGAAACCCAGCCGGTGATGCTGCGCCTGCAGTCGGATCTGGTCGAGCTGCTCGAGGCGGCCATCGACGGCGCGCTGGCTGGCGTGGAAGCCTGCTGGGATCCACGTCCCAGTCTGGGCGTGGTGATGGCCGCCCGGCCGTATCCGGAAACACCGATCACCGGCGAGGTGATCTCGGGCCTGCAGGACGTGCCGGGGGATATTTCCCACGGCGGCGCCAAGGTCTTCCACGCCGGCACCGCGCAGGACGCCGCAGGCAACATCCTTTCCGCCGGCGGCCGTGTGCTGTGCGTGGCCGCGCTGGGTGACAGCGTCTCCGCCGCGCAGCGGCACGCGTATGCCGGTGTGGCGAAGATCCACTGGACCCACGCGTTCCACCGCAGCGACATCGGCTGGCGTGCCATCGCCCGCGAGCAGGATCAGGCTGATCCCCCCTGAAACAGACCGGTGCGCTCGCCCTGCGGTCGCACCGGACGATTGCCGGTCTGTCCCCGGGACCGGCAATAATGGCCCCTGATCCCATCATCGAGCGCCACCCGCCTTGGAATCGCGCCTGACCCGGCTGTGGGCCCACGAGAAAGCCAGCTATGGGCTGCGGGTGTTCATCGCGCTCACCGCCGCTCTGGCCTACGGCTGGTACGACGGCCCTATCGGGGCGATCCCGGGGCTGTTCCTGGGCATCATCGCCAGCGCCATCGCCGAGACCGATGACAACTGGTGGGGACGCACCAAATCGGTGCTGCTGTCGCTGCTGTGCTTTGTCGCGGCCGCCGCCGCGGTGGTCGTGCTGTTCCCGCATCCGCTGCCGTTCATTACCGCGCTGGCGCTGACCGCGTTCGGCCTGACCCTGCTCGGCGCACTGGGCGAGCGTTATGCCTCCATCGGCCAGGCCACGGTGACACTGGCGATCTACGCGATGATCGCGCTGGACCAGCACCCTGGCAGCAGCCAGTGGCAGGCGACGGGTGAAGTGCTGCCATTGCTGGCGGGCGCGGCGTGGTACGGACTGCTGTCGATCCTGTGGGCGGCGATGTTCGCCAACCGCCCGGTGCGCGAGCGTCTGGCGCGGCTGTTCGTCGAGCTGGGCCAGTACCTGCAGCTCAAGGCCGACCTGTTCGAACCGGTACGGCAGGGCGACCTGGAGGCGCGACAGCTGGCGCTGGCCGAGCAGAACGTGCGCGTGGTGCGGGCGCTGAACATCGCCAAGACCGCGATCCTCAGCCGCTTCGGCCGCTCCGGGCGGCCAGGTGTGCAATCGGGTCTGTATTTCCGCCTGTACTACATGGCGCAGGATTTCCATGAGCGGGCCAGCTCCTCGCACTACCCCTATGAGGCACTGGCCGAAGCCTTCTTCCACAGCGACGTGCTCTACCGCTGCCGGCGCCTGCTGTCGCTGCAGGGCAAGGCCTGCCAGGCCCTGGGCCAGGCCATCCGACTGCGCCAGCCCTTTGACTATGGTGAGCGCACCCGCGTGGCCGGACAGGACCTGCAGTCCTCGCTGCAGTACCTGCGCGCGCAGCACAACCCGCAGTGGACGCGCCTGCTCGGTTCGCTGCAGCTGCTGGCGGCCAACCTGTCCAGCATCGAGCGGCAATTGTCGGAAACCGCGCTGGCCGACACCCCGCTGGAAGGCATCGACACCCGCCTGCGCGATTCCTCGCCGCATACCCTGCGCGAGATCGGCACGCGCCTGCGCCAGGCCCTCACGCCCGGCTCGCTGCTGTTCCGCCACGGCGTGCGTATCGGCATCGCCCTGATCGCCGGCTATGCCCTGCTTGCGCTGGTGCATCCGGAAAACGGCTACTGGATCCTGCTGACCATCGTGTTCGTGTGCCGCCCGCATTTCGGTGCGACCCGCTTGCGACTGGTGCAGCGCATCGCCGGCACACTGCTCGGCCTGGGCGTGACCTGGGCATTGATGCAGCTGTTTCCCGGTACCGGCCTGCAGCTGTTGCTGGCGCTGGCCGCGGCGCTGCTGTTCTTCATCACCCGTACCGACCGCTATGTGATCGCCACCGCGGCGATCACCCTGATGGCACTGCTGTGCTTCAACCTGCTCGGCGATGGCTTCGTGCTGATCTGGCCGCGCCTGCTCGACACGCTGATCGGCTGCGTCATCGCCGCGCTGGCCTCGCTGCTGATCCTGCCGGACTGGGAAGGCCGGCGGCTGCACAAGGTGATGGCGCAGGTGGTGGCGACCGGCGCGGCGTATCTGGAGGAGGTGCTGGGCCAGTACCGCAGCGGCATGCGCGATGACCTGCCCTACCGTATCGCCCGACGCGACATGCACAACGCCGATGTCGCCCTGTCGGCAGCCCTGTCCAACATGCTGCGCGAACCGGGCTATGCCCGCGGCAATCTCGATGCGGGTTTCCGCTTCCTCGCCCTGTCCAACACCTTGCTGGGCTATCTGTCGGCACTGGGGGCGCATCGCGCGCAGGCGGTGGTGGTCAGCGATGATCCGCTGGTCCACCAGGGCCAGCAGCAGCTGCAGCAGTCGCTGTCGCAACTGGCGCAGGCACTGGGCAAACGCGAGGCCGCCACGCCGCAGGAAGACGAGATCGCCCTGGCCGATGCACTGGAGCAGACACCCGAGGACATCAACGAGAAATCGCAGCTGGTACGTACCCAGCTGGCGCTCATGCTGCGGCTGCTGCCGCGGCTGCGCACGGTGGCCGCCGAAGCGGTGGCAACAACCACT
>NZ_BAZI01000218.1 GCF_001310775.1 Stenotrophomonas pictorum JCM 9942 | reverse complement strand
ATGCACCAGCTTGCCCTGCGCATCGAGCACTTCGATGTTGCGCGGGAACCGGCTCACCGGCACCGCATAGGAGAACGGCCGCTGCACCCGCTGGCTGAGCAGGTAGTTGCCGTCCGGCGAGGCCGCCAGGCCCAGATAGATGCCCACCGCGCCGACCGGGGTGGCCTGGCCGTTGATCGCCACCCGCGTCGGCTGCGCCTGCAGGTAATACTCGAACAGGCGCGCGTCGTCCTCGTTCTTGAGCAGGTCCTGGTAGGTGCGCACCGAGCGCACGCCCTGCCCGGCCTCGGTCTGCTGCACCGCCGGGCCGGTCGGAACGCCATCACTGGCCGGCGGCGCGCCGCGCCCGGCCGGACGCTGCATCACCAGCAGTTCCGTGCCACCCGGCAACCACGCATAGCCGTTGCCGACGATGCTGTTCAGATCCTGCGCCACCCGGCGCGCGCTGGCCGTGCCGACATCCACCAGCCACAGCTCGTTGGCACCGCTGGCCGGATCGACCTGGTTGAACGCCAGATACTTCTGGTCCGGCGACCACGCCAGCGAGGCCACCGACAGCGGCTGCGGCAGACCACTGATCTGGCGCTCGGCGCCGTCCACGGTGGAGATCAGCCACAGCTTGCTGCCGAACGAGAAGCGGCTGTCAGACACCGTCTTCGGATTGATCCGCAGCCCGGCCAGCTTCAGCTCCGGGGCCGCCACCTGGGCGATGGACGGCAACGGCGGGGTCTGCAGCATCGCCGCCAGATCGCGCCTGGGCGACAGGCTCAGGGTCGGCGCACGCGGGGCATCCACCACCGCCTGCAAGGCGGCCGACGGGAGCCGGTAGCCCTCGCCCTGGGTGGCCTTCTGCGCCGGCGGAGGGGCCAACGCCATTACCGGCGGTACCGAGAGCAGCAGGCCGGCGCACAGCACCAGCACAGCCGAAGCGCGCTTGGCGCGGCGGGCGGGGGATTTGGTCATGACAATCCTTAACAACAGAGGCGATCAGACAACTTAACAATCTCTGTCGCCGTTCTCCCCTGCCTTTGGTTGGGCTGCCGGCGCGACGACCGCGCCGCGATATAATCGCCACCCCCGCTCCGAGGGGCGCTGCGACCGTACCGACCCCACCGGGGCTCGCGTCACGGCCAGGCTCGGGCGGCTTCCATGCAACAACGGCGCCCGGCGAACGCGAGCCTGCTCGCACCACACCGGAGCTCTAAATGAACGCTGTTGCCAAGACTTCTCACAGGAAGGCGATTACAAGATTGCCGATATCGCGCTGGCCGACTGGGGCCGCAAGGAGCTGGATATCGCCGAGCACGAGATGCCGGGCCTGATGTCCATCCGCCGCAAGCACGCCACTACCAAGCCGCTGGCCGGCGTGCGCGTGACCGGCTCGCTGCACATGACCATCCAGACCGCGGTGCTGATCGAGACCCTGAAGGACATCGGCGCCGACGTGCGCTGGGCCTCGTGCAACATCTTCTCCACCCAGGACCAGGCCGCCGCGGCGATTGCCGCCACCGGCACCCCGGTGTTCGCGTGGAAGGGCGAAACCCTGGAAGAGTACTGGGACTGCACCCTGGACGCGCTGACCTTCACCCTGCCCGACGGCACCCTGACCGGCCCGCAGCTGGTGGTGGACGACGGTGGCGACGTCACCCTGCTCATCCACAAGGGCTATGAGCTGGAACAGGGCGATGACAGCTGGGTCAACTCGGCCTCGGGCAGCCACGAGGAACAGGTGATCAAGAACCTGCTCAAGCGCGTGGCCGTCGAGCGCCCGGGCTACTGGACCCGCGTGGTCGCCGACTGGAAGGGCGTCTCCGAAGAGACCACCACCGGTGTGCACCGCCTGTACCAGCTGGCCGAACAGGGCAAGCTGCTGATCCCGGCGATCAACGTCAACGACTCGGTCACCAAGAGCAAGTTCGACAACCTGTACGGCTGCCGCGAGTCGCTGGCCGATGGCCTGAAGCGTGCGATGGACGTGATGCTGGCCGGCAAGGTGGCCGTGGTGTGCGGCTACGGTGATGTCGGCAAGGGCTCGGCCGCCTCGCTGCGCAACTACGGCGCGCGCGTCATCGTCACCGAGATCGATCCGATCTGCGCACTGCAGGCGGCGATGGAAGGCTACGAAGTCAATACGGTCGAATCCACCCTGGGCCGTGCCGACATCTACGTCACCACCACCGGCAACAAGGACATCATCACCGCCGCGCACATGCAGGCGATGAAGGACCAGGCCATCGTCTGCAACATCGGCCACTTCGACAACGAGATCCAGGTCGATGCGCTCAAGGCCCTGCCGGGGCTGGTGCACACCAACATCAAGCCGCAGGTGGACAAGTACACCTTCGCCAATGGCAACAGCATCTTCCTGCTGGCCGAAGGCCGTCTGGTGAACCTGGGCTGCGCCACCGGCCACCCGAGCTTCGTGATGTCCAACAGCTTCGCCAACCAGACCCTGGCGCAGATCGACCTGTGGGCCAACAAGGACAGCTACGAAAACAAGGTCTACATCCTGCCCAAGCACCTGGACGAGGAAGTGGCGCGCCTGCACCTGGAAAAGATCGGCGTGAAGCTGACCACCCTGACCAGGGACCAGGCCGACTACCTGGGCGTGCCGGTCGAAGGCCCGTACAAGCCGGACCACTACCGCTACTGATCGGCCTGCCGGTCACTGCGTGAAACACGAAACGGGCGCCGTCAGGCGCCCGTTTTTTGTGCCTGTTTACCCGAACCGCGTCCCTGCCGGCGCCAGCTCAGGCGCCCCCGCAACGGACCGGTCAACCGCCGGACGCCGGACGCCGGACGCCGGACGCCGTTTCACTCTGCGCCCGTGCGTTGCCCCCAGACGCCGGGTCACCCGGGATGGCGCAGAAGTTCGAGCCGCTCCGCATCAAACGAACCGCGCTGCGCACAGCAGCACCCGCCACTTCCCAACCCGCCACGGCGTGGGGATACTCGAAGCCAGACCGTTCCGTCACCGACTGGGGAGTTTTGATGGCAAGGCGTGCTCGATATCTGCTGGCGGCGGCCTTGGTCGCTTTTTCATCCACGGCGTTCGCACAGAGTGACGCGTACAAAGCCGGTTACAGCGTTGGCCGGCAACTGGGGCGTTTCATGGGACTGGCCTTGCCCGGGGCGGCAGGCGCTGTCGGCGTCGTTGTCGCGCTGCTGGTCTTGCGCGCATGGCGCAAACGCCGCACTGCCGGTGACAGGCGGGCCTGACATCCCCCCGCCTGGATGGCGCATCCGCCACGGCAGCTATCGGCATGAGTACCGACCGCGACTTCATCGACTATGTCGCCGAGCAGATCGGCCTGGGCAGCCGCCTGAGCCACAGGAAGATGTTTGGCGAGTACGCGCTGTATGTCGATGGCAAGGTGGTGGCCTTCGCCTGCGACAACAGCCTGTTCGTCAAACCCTCCGCTGCCGCCACCGGACTGGCACCGCCGCTGCCGCAACGCCCACCGTATCCCGGCGCCAAGGACTATCCGGTGGCCGATGAGCTGCTTGATGACAGCGAGGCGCTGCGCCGGCTGATCCTGCAGACCGCCGAGCTGATGCCGCTGCCGAAGCCCAGGAAAGTCGCCGCCAGGCGTACGCCCCGCTCCGCAAAGCCCTGACGGCTCCCATCAGCGCACGGTGGATGGCCGCCACCACCAGCCGTCACACCGCCGCGTGGCTACCGTTTGAACAACGCCAGCCCTCCGGCCACCACCGCGCAGCCGATGGCGTAGCAGGCGATATCGGCCCACGAGAACGTGTTGCCGATCAGCGTGTGCATCACATCGCCGCGCACATAGCCCAGCCGTTCGGCCAGCGCGAAGTACTGGGCCACTTCCATCGCGCAGGCCAACCCGAACACGCCCAGCAGCAGCGCATGGTCATCGACCCGCACCACGCTGCGGATCGCCGCGTACAACAGCACCACCACCAGCACATCGCCCAGATAGGCGCGTATCCACGTCACCTGCGACAGCTGCGTGGCGATCACCACTTCCAGCAGGAACAGGGCGATGGCCAGCAGCATGTGCCACGGGCTGAACGCGAACACGCCCCACCCGGCACGCGCCTTCAGATAAAGGCTCATCGCCAGTTGGCGTTGTTGTCCCAGAACGCCACCGCGCGCGCATAGGCGGCACGGTCGATGGCCACGCCCGAGCCGCCCTCCTCCACGCCGAGTGCGTTGCGCATCATCGTGATCGGCGCCATCGGCACTTCCTCGGGCTCGGCGGTGTAGAGACAGCCGACCACGCCCCAGTCGGCCTCGATCGGCGCGCCCTCCCTGGCCAGCTGCTCGGCGCTGTACAGGATCACCACCAGGTACTCGGCCACCGGCGGCTCCACGCCCTCGAACCAGCGCACCAGCACCGGCAGCTCCTCGCGGGTGCGCGCCTCGTAGCCCGAGCGCAGCAGATGGCGGTTGTCCTCGGTTATCGGCACGGTCAGGCAGCGGGTGGAGGTCCAGTTGCGGTGCACATGCAGCTTGCAGAACGGCGCGTAGCCGTCGAGCACCTTGTACGGCGCATGGGCGTTGAGGTGCTGCTCGAACTGCTCCGGCGTGCAGTCCTGGATGGTGTTGGCGCGCGGCGTGCGCGGGAACAGCCGGGTGCGGGCGAAGGGGGTGAGATAGATCGACATCAGACCGCTCTTAACAAAGTTGAGCGCGCATTCTCCGCTATCGGCGCCACGCCGCGCCCGGCTTCCACGGCAGCGCGGGTCCTCGGCGG
>NZ_BAZI01000217.1 GCF_001310775.1 Stenotrophomonas pictorum JCM 9942 | reverse complement strand
CACGCCGGCGTCCAGCAGCACGCGGTCTATGTCGCGCTGGTCTTGCGGCGTGGATGCGCCCGCAAACGCCAGCGCCGCCGGCCCCAGATCGAGGTCGAACAGGCGGTTGCCGAGGCGGGATTGGTAGTAGTAGTCGCGCTTGGGCTGCGCGGTGGCGACGATTTCGATCTGCCGCCTGTTGAGGCCGAAGCCCTCATAGATCGTGCGAATCTGCGGCTCGGTCGCCTGCGGGTTGGCGAGGAAAATGCGGCTCGCGCAGCTCTCGATGATCGCGGGCGCGATGCTCGATTCCTTGATGTCGGCGAGGCTCTGCGTGGAGAAGATGACGCTGACGTTCTTTTTCCTGAGCGTCTTGAGCCATTGCCGGATACGCGCGGCAAACACCGGGTCATCTAGGAACAGCCACGCTTCATCGAGGATCAGCAGCGTGGGCGCACCGTCGAAGCGTTCGTCGAAGCGCGCAAAGAGGTAGTGCAGCACGGCCATGACGGCGGCCTTGCTGTGCATCAGCTCCTCCATCTCGAAGCACTGCACGCCGGCCATGCCGAGCCGGTCATGGTCGGCGTCCAGCAGCTTGCCGTGGGCACCGCCGAGCACATAGGGCGACAGCGCCTGCCGCAGCGCGTTCGATTGCAGCAGCACGGAAAGCCCCGTCATCGTGCGCTGCTCCAACGGCGCACCGGCAAGGCTTCCCAACGCCGACCAGATAGCCGCCTTCTCGTCGGGGCCGACCGCCACGCCCTCATGCAGCAAGCGGCCTTCCACCCATTCGGCCGCCCAGGTGCGGTAGCCCTCGCGGTCGATGCGTGCCAACGGCTGGAAGGCGGTTTCGCCATCTGTCCCGAGGTCGTAGTGCTCGCCGCCCAGGCCGAGAACCGTGGCGCGCATTGAGCGGCCCATGTCGAACGCGAAGATGCGCGAACCGCGATAGCGGCGGAACTGCATTGCCAGCGTGGCGAGCAAAACCGACTTGCCCATGCCGGTCGGCCCCGCGACTAGCATGTGGCCCACGTCGCCGATGTGCGTCACCAGCCGGAACGGCGTGGCGCCATCGGTGCGTGTGACGATCAAGGGTGGGCCATCCAGGTGCTCGTTCCTTTCCGGCCCGGCCCATACCGCCGAAACCGGCATCATGTGAGCCAGGTTCAACGTCGAGACGATGGGCTGGCGCACGTTGGCGTAAGCGTTGCCCGGAATGGACGACAGCCAGGCATCCACGGCGTTGAGCGTTTCCGGGATGGTGATGAAGCCCCGGCCCTGGATGACACGCTCCACCATGCGCAGCTTCTCGTCGGCCACAGCCGCGTCGGCATCGAGCACCATCACCGTGGCGGTGAGGTAGCCGAAGGCGACTTGATCGCTGCCCAGCTCCTGCAAGGCGGCATCGGCATCGGCGGCCTTGTTGCTGGCGTCGGTATCGACCAGCGGACTTTCCTGCTGGAAGATCGTTTCGCGCAGCAGCGCGATGACGTTCTTGCGTTTGGCGAACCACTGGCGGCGCAGGCGTCCCAACTCCCGTTCCGCCTCGGCTTTGTCGAGGCACAGGAAGCGCGTGCTCCAGCGGTAGGCAAAGCCAAGGCGGTTGAGGTCGTCCAGAATCCCCGGCCAAGTCGAGGTCGGGAAGCCCCGCACCGACACCATGCGCAGGTGCTGGTCGCCCAGCATGGGCGCCAGGCCACCGACCAGTGCGGAATCGGTCAGCAGTGCGTCGATATGGAACGCCACTTCGGGCACGCCGACGCGATAGCGCCGCGTCGAGATGGTGGCGTGCAGGTAGGTCAGTGTCTGGCCGTCATCGAGCCAAGCGATTTCCGGCATCACGCCATCGAGCAGGTCAAAGACGCGATCCGTCTCCGCGACGAAGGCTTGCAGCCGCTCGCGCCAGTCCACGCCATCGGTGGGCCGGTTCTCGTACAGCATCCCCGCCGCGCGGGCGCGCGATTCCTCGGGCGGCAGGTACACCAGCGTCAGGTGATAGCCGCTCTCGAAGTCGTTGCCCGATTCCTCGAAGGTGGCCCGGCGCTCCTCGTCCACCAGCCACGACAGCGGCTCGGGAAACTCCGATTGCGGATAGTCGGCAGCGGGTCGGCGCTCGGCCTCGATGAACAGCGCCCAGCCCGAACCCATGCGGCGTAGCGCGTTGTTCAAGCGCGCCGACGTGGCAATCAGTTCGCCTTGCGTCGCGCTGTCGAGGTCAGGCCCACGAAACCGGGCCGTGCGCTGGAAACTGCCGTCCTTGTTCAAGATGACACCCGGCGCGACCAGCCCGGCCCAGGGCAGCCAGTCGGCGAGCAAGGCCGGGCGCTGGCGGTATTCGGCTAGGTTCAGCATCGCGGCGTCCTCCCCTTACACGTCCAGCAGCGGGCGATGCTTGATGTGCCGAGCAAAGACCTGCATGAACTGCGGATCGACGCGCGCTCCCCACACCGCCAGCGAATGGCCGACGATCCAGAGCACGACACCGGGAATCCACAGTTGAAGGCCCAGCCCGACGGCGGCGGCCAGCGTGCCGTTGGCAATTGCCACGGTGCGCGGCGCACCGCCCAGCAGAATCGGCTCGGTCAGCGAGCGATGCAGCGGCACCTCGAATCCGGCGGCGAAGGTGTCCGGGGCACTCATACGACGGCCCCGCCGGAGAAGCTGAAAAACGACAGGAAGAAGCTCGAAGCCGCAAACGCGATGGACAGACCGAACACGATCTGGATCAGCTTGCGGAATCCGCCCGAAGTGTCGCCGAAGGCGAGCGCGAGGCCCGTGGCGATGATGATGATGACCGCGACGATGCGCGCCACCGGCCCCTGGATGGATTCGAGGATGGATTGCAGCGGGCCTTCCCACGGCATCGAGGAACCGGCGGCCTGCGCGGTTCCGGTCAGGAACAACAGCAGCGCGGCCAGCAGCAGCCCTTGCCCCGCAGGGCGGGCCAGGCAGCGCAGCCGCGCAAGACGCAATGCCGGATTTGCAGAAAAACGGAAAGCAGGAAAAGTCATCTGCGTCATGGCAGTTCTCCAAGTAAGTCAGGGGATGGGGAAGTCGCCGCAGCGGATGCGGCATCGGGGTTTGGCGACAACTCGGGAAACGGCGTGTCCAGCGCGTCCGCCTCCCAATTCGCCAATCGGTAGCCCACGCCGTCGAAGCCGACGACGCGGGCAATGCTCTCGATGCGGCGTTTGCGCCCACGCCCGGCGATGTGGATCACCACGTTGACCGCCTCGGCGATCAGCGCACGCGGCGGGTTCACGGCCACTTCGAGAATCAGTTGCTCCAGGCGCAGCAGCGCGCCCAGCGCGGAACCTGCGTGGATCGTGGCGATGCCGCCGGGGTGTCCCGTGCCCCACACCTTGATGAGATCCAGCGCCTCGGCGCCGCGCACCTCGCCGACGACTACGCGATCAGGCCGCAGGCGCATGGACGAGCGCACCAGCTCGGTCATGGATACCACGCCTGCGCGCGTGCGCAGCGGAACGTGGTCGCGGGCCGCGCATTGCAGTTCCACCGTGTCTTCGAGCACCAGCACGCGGTCGCCGGTGGCGGCGATTTCGGCGAGCAAAGCATTGGCGAGCGTGGTCTTGCCGCTGCTGGTGGCGCCGGCGATCAGCACGTTCTGCCGCTCGCGCACGGCGCGAACGAGAAAGCCCGCCTGCACGCTGGTCATCATCCCGTCAATGACGTACCGCTCCAACGGGATCACGCCGATAGCACGCTTGCGCAGCGCAAAGGCCGGCCCCGGCGCTGCCGGCGGCAAGATGCCCTCGAAGCGTTCGCCGGTTTCGGGCAGTTCGGCGGATAGCAGCGGCTGGCCGCGATGGATTTCCGCACCGACATGGGCCGCGACCAGGCGGATGATTCGCTCGCCGTCCGCCTCGGGCAGTTCCACGCCCATCGGCGCGCGCCCACTGGAAAGCCGATCCACCCAAAGGGTGCGATCAGGATTCAGCATCACCTCCACCACGTCCGGGTCTTCGAGCGCGGCGGCGATCAGCGGCCCCATCGCTGTGCGCAGCATCTGGATTCGGCGGTCGAGCGACGTGGCGCTCATGGACTGCGGAACGGCGCTCATGACGCACGCTCCCGCGCTTGCGCAGCCGCCGCCGCGTCCTCCATTCGCATAGGATCGGGATGCAGTTCCTCCACCACGTCGCGCACCAGGCTGCGCCCGCGCAGCAGGTGGCGGCCCAACTGTTCAACGAACTGCTCGAAGCGCGCTTTGCCCTGAGCGCGGGCGGCCTCTTGGTGCGCCTCGGGAACGGGCGTGCTGACCGTGAGGTAGTAGCGAATGAACAGCGCCAGCGTCTCGATCTGGATGTTCTGGTCGCGCTCCAGCCGTTCGGATTGGCGCGACAGCCGATCCAGGCGCTTGGCGATGGCCGCCTCGCGCTGGTCGGCGGCATCGGGCGACAGCCACGATGCGAGCGCCGCCGCGACGATGGACGACTTGGAAACGCCCTTCTTGGCGGCCAGCTCGTCCAGGCGCTTGGCGTGTTCGGGCTGGATAAAGAGATTCAGGCGGTAATGGCTCATAGCTCGATTCCGTCGTTGGGGTCGAGGGAAGCCAGCCGGGCCGTGCGCTGCATGGCCGGCTCAAGCTGGCGAGGGAGAGGAAGCGGCAGGTCGTCGTCGTCATCGAGCAGCGCCAGGTCGGCCGCAGGCGCGGCCAGCTCGGGGTCGTAGGCGACGGTTTCGGAGAGTTCGGGCTGACGGCGCGGGCCGCCGTCGTCGGCCGAAGCCAAGT
>NZ_BAZI01000216.1 GCF_001310775.1 Stenotrophomonas pictorum JCM 9942 | reverse complement strand
GCGGCGCTTGCGGTGAGCGGCAGCGGGGCGGCAAGGGCGAGCGCGACGGCGAGGACGAGAGGCTTCATGGACAGCTCCGTAAGGAATTGGCTGACCGTACGCAGTCGCTACCGGGGCGGCAAGGGTAGGAAGTGGGGGCTGTTCGCGGGAGTGGCAGCAACGGGGGCAACGCTCATCCCTTACCGGACCTCCCCCTGGCCTGCGGCCAACGGGCGAGACCCGCGGCTGGGCGGCGGCCTGACACACCGCCGCGAACAGCTCCCTCCCTTTGCCGGGGACAAGGGAAGGGGCGGGAAGGGTGCATTTGGCGTTGGCTTGCAGCCCTTCCCCACAAACCACCCCAGCAACGCCGCTCAGGGCTTCAGGCAGCGCCCAAGGAAGTTCTCGGCGACGCGGTAGCGGTGCAGTGCATCCATGCCCGACAGGCCGTGCTTGGCACCCGGATAGGTCATCAGCTCGAACGGCTGGCCACGTTTCTGCAATGCGCTCATCAGGCTGGTCGAGTTGGAGAACAGCACGTTGTCATCGGCCATGCCGTGGATCAGCAGCAGCGGCGAGGTCAGCCCGTCGATATGGGTGAGCACGCGCGCCTCGCGGTAACCCTCGACATTGGCCGCCGGCAGGTTCATGTAGCGCTCGGTGTAATGGGTGTCGTACAGGCCCCAGTCGGTGACCGGTGCACCGGCCACGCCGCAGGCGTACTGGTCCGAGGCCTTGGCCAGCAGCATCAAGGTCATGTAGCCGCCGTTGGACCAGCCCTGCACGCCGATGCGCGCACCGTCCACCCATGCTGCGCCTTCAGCCACTGCACGCCCTTGAGCTGGTCGGCCACTTCCACCGTGCCCTGCACGCCGTACAGCGCGCCGCCGAAGTCACGGCCGCGGCGCGGCGTGCCGCGGTTGTCCAGCGAGAACACCACATAGCCGCGCTGGGCCAGGTACTGGTTGAACAGGTGGTCGCCACGGCCCGGCCAGCTGTCGGTCACCGTCTGCGAGGCCGGGCCGCCGTAGACGTACACGGCCACCGGGTATTTCTTCGCCGGGTCGAAGCCCTCGGGCTTGATCAGGCTGTAATGCAGCACGGTCTTGCCGTCGGCGGCCGTCAGCGTGCCGTACTCGACCGGGCGCTGCGCGTCACGGTACTTCGCGTACGGGTGCTTCGGGTCCGCCAGGTTGTTGTCCAGCAGCGTGGCGATCTTCTCGCCGCTCGCGCGGAACAGCTCGATCTGCGGCGGCGTGGTGTGGTTGGACCAGCTGTCCACATAGACGCTGGCGTTGTGGGCGAACGCGGCGCTGTGCATGCCGGGGCTGCGCGAGAGCTTCTTCGGGCTGCCGCCGGCCAGCGGCACGGCGTAGATCTCGCTGCGCAGCGGCGATTCCACACCGGCGCGGAAATACACGGTGCCGGCGTCCTCGTCCACGGCCAGCAGCTCGTCCACCGGCCAGTTGCCCGAGGTCAGCGCGGTCATCTGCTTGCCATCGGCGCTGGCCAGGTACAGGTGCTGGAAGCCGCTGCGCTCGGAGGACCACACAAAGCGGCCGTCCTTGAGGAAGCGCAGGCTGTTGTGCAGTGGCACCCAGGTGGTGCCGGTCTCGGTGGCCAGCGTGCGCTGCCGGCCATCGGCCAGATTGGCCTCGATCAACTCCAGCGTCTTCTGGTCACGGCTCTGGCGCTGGAAGGTGAGGTGCTGCGGATCGCGCCAGTTCACGCGGGTCAGGTACATATCGGTCTGCTTGCCCAGGTCCACCCAGTTCACCGCCGCATCGGCGCGCGGCGCGATCACGCCCAGGGTGACCCGCACGTTGGCATCGCCGGCGGCCGGGTAGCGCTGCTCGATCATCTCCACGCGGTCGGCATACATCTCATAGCGCTTCTGCACCGGCACCGGTGATTCGTCGATGCGGGCGAAGGCGATGGCCGAGTCATCCGGCGCCCACCAGTAACCGGTATGGCGGTCCATTTCCTCGTCGGCGACGAACTCGGCCACGCCGTTGCCGATAGTGGCGCTGCCGTCGCGGGTCAGCTGCAGCTGCTTGCCGCTGGCCAGATCGATCACCCACAGATTGCGCTCGCGCACGAAGCTGACGAATCCGCCCTTGGGCGAGAGCTTGGCGTCGGTGCTGAAGCCTTCGCCGTGGGTGAGCTGGCGCACCGCCTCGCGGCCCTGCTTGCCCAGGTCGTACAGGTAGAGCTCGCCGCCGAGCGGGAACAGCAACGTCCGGGCATCGGGCGACCACTGGTAATCGACGATGCCGCTCAGCGCGGCGATGCGCTGGCGCTCGCGGCGCGCCTTCTCCGCGTCGCTCAGGGTCTCGGTGCCGGGCAGCACGATCTTGGAGTCCACCAGCAGCCGGGTCTGGCCGCTGGCGATGTCGTATTCCCACAGGTCCAGCTGGTTGCGGTCGCTGTCCTTGCCGCGCAGGAAGGTCACCCGCGAGCCATCCGGCGCCACCTTGGGCTTCATCAGCGTCGGACCGGACAGCGGCGCGTTGCCGGTGATGGCTTCGAGGGTCAGCTTTTCGGCGTGGACGGCGGGAGTGGCGAAAATCATGGCAAGGGCAAGAAACAAGGGACGCATGGAATTCCTGTCGGCGACAGCACGGATCGGGCCATCCTAGCCGAGCCCCTGCGTCCTTGCCCCTGCGTGAGTCAGTCGCGCCGGCCGAACAGCTGCTGGCGTTCTTCCTCGCTCAGCGGCTGCCCGGCCTGCGGGTTGACCGTCGGCCCCAGCGCATACGCCCGCTGCGTGGCCGGCCGGGCGGCAATGGCCTGGTGCCAGCGCTGCAGATAGGGAAAGGCGTCAAAATCCACCGGCAGCTTGTCGTAGGCGCCGATCCACGGGTAGCAGGCCATGTCGGCGATGCCGTACTCCTCACCGGCCAGGTAGGCCGACTGTGCCAGGCGCCTGTCCATCACCCGGTGCAGGCGCCGCACCTCGCTGTCGTAGCGCTCGATCGCATAGGGAATGCGCTCGGCGGCATACACGTTGAAATGGCCCATCTGCCCGCTCATCGGCCCCAGCCCGCCCATCTGCCAGAACAGCCACTCCAGGGTGGCGGCGCGCCCGCGCAGGTCGGTCGGCAGGAAACGGCCGGTCTTCTCGGCCAGGTACAGCAGGATCGCGCCGGATTCGAACACGCTCACCGGCGCGCCGCCATCGGCCGGGGCGTGGTCGACGATGGCCGGCATCTTGTTGTTCGGCGAAATGGCGAGGAATTCCGGCAAAAACTGGTCGCCCTTGCCGATATTGACCGGGACGATGCGGTACTCCAGCCCGGCCTCCTCCAGCAGCAGGGTGATCTTGTGGCCATTGGGGGTGGGCCAGTAATAGAGGTCGATCATGCGTACGGCTCCAGGAAAGGCAGCCCCCAGTGTAGGCAACGGCGTGCTTGGCAGCGTTACGGCCGTGCCGTTAATCTGCCTGCTTTCCGCAACGCAGCATTCCCTGACCGATGTCCGAATTCAAGCCGCTGAGCCCGCTTCCCTCCCTGATCTTCGCCTCGCGCTGGCTGCAGCTGCCGCTGTACCTGGGGCTGATCCTGGCCCAGGGCGTCTACGTGTTCCTGTTCGGCAAGGAGCTGTGGCACCTGATCCACTCGGCCACGGAAATGAGCGAGCAGCTGATCATGCTGGCGGTGCTGGGCCTGATCGATGTGGTGATGATCTCCAACCTGCTGGTGATGGTGATCGTCGGCGGCTACGAGACCTTCGTCTCGCGCCTGCGCCTGCAGGGCCATCCGGACCAGCCCGAGTGGCTGAGCCACGTCAACGCCTCGGTGCTGAAGGTCAAACTGGCGCTGTCGATCATCGGCATCTCCTCGATCCACCTGCTCAAGACCTTCATCGAGATCGGCAACCTGGGCGCCGAAGGCAGCAAGTACACCGAAGCCGGGGTGCTGTGGCAGACCATCATCCACTGCGTGTTCATCCTCTCGGCCATCGGCATCGCCTGGACCGACAAGCTGATGCACAACGGCTCGTCGAAAAGCGCCAGCCACTGAACTACACTCCCGACGCCCGCCACATTGTGACGGGCGTCTCTCTTTCACACCATCAGCATCCCCGCCTCGTGCAGGCAGGGGTGGCAATGCTAGATTCGCCCTTTGCTCCAGATCGCCGGCGTCGGGAAACGCCGTGCAGTCACCCGGTCCGGGCAATCACTTTCGCGTTCGTCGATTCAAGGGGAAGTCTGATGTCGTACGTCACGATCCATGGCAAAGCGCGCCTGCTCGCGCCCAGTTTGCTGGTGGCCGCTCTGGTGGCCTGCTCGGGCAAGGAAGAAACCACGCCTGCACCGGTCACACCGGCAGCCGCGCCCGCCGCTGCACCGGCACCGGCCGTCTCGGCCAAGGTGCAATCAATGGATACCGAGCAGCTGCGCGATTCGGCCAGTGCCGCGTTGCGCGAGAACCGCATGTACGCCCCGGCCGGCGACAACGCGATGGAGTACTACCTGGCCCTGCGCGACAAGCTGCCCGACGATGCCGCGGTCAAGAGCGCGTTGACCGATCTGCAGCCCTACACCCTGATCGCCGCCGAGCAGAGTCTGGCCCGCGAGGACTTCGCCGAAGCGCAGCGGCTGGTGGCCCTGATCGAGAAGGTCGACGCCGGCGCCCCGGCGCTGCCGCGCCTGAAGCAGGGCATCACCTCCGGCATGCAGGTGGCGGTCAAACGCACCCAGGAGGAGACCGACAAGGTCAAGCGTGAAGCCGAAACCCGCGCCAAGCAGCTGGTCGAACAGCAGCGCCTGGCCCAGCAGCAGGCCGCCGAGGCCAGCGCGGCCCAG
>NZ_BAZI01000215.1 GCF_001310775.1 Stenotrophomonas pictorum JCM 9942 | reverse complement strand
GCATCGCGCACCACGGGCCACGCCGGGGACGGTGGCGACATGGCCCAGGCTGTGCACGGTCAGATGCAGCGTGTCGCCTTCGATGCGCAGATCGCCGCGGCCGATGCCCAGATCGGCACGCCCGCTGACCGGGGTGCCGGCCTGGATCCGTTCGAACTCGAAACGCTGGGTCTTGCCCGGCACGAATTCCAGTGGCGTGGCCATGCTCTTTTCGAAATCGATCTCACGCAGCTGCACCCGCCCGTCGATGCGGCCGTCGCCATCGGCATCGATGCCGCTGCGCACCTGCCAGCGGCCGGCGGCCACGTTCCAGCCGGTCATCTGCACCGCCTGCTTGCGGCCGCTGAGGTTGTAGGCGGTGACGCTGAAGCGCTCGGGCGAGGGCGCGTCCACCAGCAGCGCGACCTGCTCGGCGGCGGCAGCGTCGGCAAAGCTCCAGCTCACCGTGTGCCCCGGCCAGCTCTGGTTGCGCTTCAGCGCGATACCGCCCAGCCGCGCGCGCTGCAGGAACTCGCTAGGCGCCTCGACCCGGTCACTCCACCAGTGGCCTTCGGTGTTCATGTATTCGCGCTGCGCCTTGGCCTGGATGCCCTCGGCGTGCAGCTGCTCCAGGTACCGGGTGTCGCCGGTGAGCTGCCAGGCGGTCACGCTGGCGAAGCCGCCGCCACCGTTGTCGGCCTCGGTGATCAGCTGCTTGCCCCAGTCCTGTTCGCGGCCCAGCACCTGCACGAGGTTCTCGCCCAGGTTGGACAGCGCGCCGGGGCCACCACGCTGCACGCGGTAGTCCAGCCCCTGCAGATATCTGTCGTCACCACTCCAGCGCCACGCGGCCCAGAACGTGTGCATCACATCGCCACTGCCCGAGCCCTGGTTCAACTCGCCGCCACGGGTCTGCCCGGTCGCCCAGTTGATTTCATTGGGCAAGGTGAAGCGGCCCTTGTCGTCGGTGTAGGCGTGCGCCAGCCAGCTGTCGGCCAGGCCGGTGACCAGCTTGCGACCGGTCGGATCGGCGTTGTACTCGCCGATCAGGAAGGCCGGATGCAACGCCGGGAACGAGTACGGCTTCTGCCACTGCCAGTTCGGCTCGCGGTAGACCTTGTTGCCGCCGAACCAGTTGCTGGAAAACAGCAGGTGGCCCTGCGGATTGGGCAGAATGATGCGCTCGTCGAAGGCCTTGACCGTTTCCATCAGCCGTTCGACGGTCAGCGGATCGCCCCAGTTGAGGTAGAGCATCGCGCTGTTGGCGTTGATGCCTTCCTCGTAGGAATGTAGCTCGTCGGTCTCGATCGTGCTCAGGCCGTTGGCGAACATGCCGTTGCGGTAGATCGCATCGGACAGCGCGGTCAGCGAGGCGTTGAGCTTGTCCGGCTGCACGCCCATCAAGCCAGTCCCGGCCACTGCTGCACCAGGTCCGAATCATCGGACAGGCCACCGCCGAAATCGCCATAGGCGACCTGGCGGTTCTCGATCCACCAGTCGATGAAACGGCGCACGTACTTGAGGTCTTCGGTCTGCCGGAACGCCCACAGCGGCACGCCCTTGGGCGCGGCCGGCTGCGCGAACGGCGGCTTGCCCTGGCTGTTGTAGCTGATGTAGTTCCAGTACAGGCGGCCCAGTTCGTGGTCCGGATCCACCCGCAGCAGGTCGCTCAGATCCGCATAGACGCGCGCGTACAGGCGCTGGCGCTTGGAGGTGGTGTGCTCCTCGACCAGGAAACCCCAGTTGTCGCGTACCTGGTTGAAGCGGTCGGCCACGTGTTCACCGAGCGCCTGCTTGCGGTCCTTGAATACAAGGCGTACTTCGCCACCATCCAGTGATGCGGCATTGAAGCCCGGTGCCGCCGAGGCCACCGAGATCCACAGGCTGTCGGCGGTGAGGATGCGGTCACGCAGGTCCAGCCACAGCGTGCGCTTCTGCCCGGGTTTGACCGAGACCGATACGTCGATCATGTCGCGCGCCGGCCAGATCGGGTCCTTGATGCGGATGTTCAGCGGGATCAGTCCGTCGTGCGTGGCCGGCAGGTCCAGCGCCGGAATGTCGATGGCCACCCCGTCCAGGCCGTCATGCATGTTCTCCCAGCTGTGCGCCCAGCTGCGGATCAGCGGCTGCGCGGCCGGTGCATCACCCACGCCGGAGGGAATCAGCACATGCACGATCGGCAGCGGATCGGCCGGCAAGGTGCCGGCGCCGCGCTTGCGTGCCCCGGCCCCCTTGGGCAGCGCCATCACCCGTGCTGCGTTCGGCCTGTGGATAACGGCCGTCGATATACGCCCGCAGCGCGGCGATGTTGGTGTAATCGGGCAGCACGCTGCTGTCGATCAGGTAGCGCTGCTTGACCGTGCCTGCCGGCTCGGCGGCGTCGCTGACGTGGTAGCCCCAGATCTCCTGGATCGGCGTTTCCTGCTCGGTGTTGCGGAAGTGCAGCTGACCGCCGCGCTGCGCGGCGAAGCTGTCGACACTGCGCACCACGCCCTGCGGCCGGGTGAACAGCGTTCCGGCGGTGCCAGCCAGGGTGCCGAATGCGGCGCCGCGGATCTCCACCCGGTTGATGGTTTCACCGTCGGGCACGGTCAGGTCCAGCTGCTGGCCGCCCTCGACATAGGTGTTCCAGTCCGGCAGCTGGAAATAGTCGTCACGCCCGGCCAACCGCGAGCGGTTGTAGACGCCCGGCCAGGTGGTCTCGGCGATACCGTCGGTGCCTTTCCACATCCACTGTTTGAGGTCCTTGACGTCGGCAAACTCGACCTTGCGGATCGTCGTGGTCGACGCGGCAAGCGCCGGTGGCGGCGCGCCTTCCCAGCCGTGACGATGCCACCAGCTGCGCTGAGAGGGCGCGACGGTGGGCGCCACAGGCGGTTCGGCATGGCGGGCGAGGGCGGCCACCGCCTCGCCATCGAGCAGGCGGTCGTAGACGCGGATCTCGTCGAAGTCGCTGCCACGCAGGAAGTTGTAGCGGCTCTGCACCTGGTAGGGCGCCATCACCCGCCCGGCCAGGCCGAGCTGGTCCAGCGCCGCATCGTAGTCGCCGGTGGTCTGCGCGCGTGCCACTTCCTTGCCATCGACAAAAAGTTTGACGCCGTGGTCTTCATCCCAGCCGAAAGCGATGTGCTGCCACTGCTGTGGCGACGGGTTTTTATCCAGCTTGAACGAGACGCGGGTGCGCGCCAGGTTGGCGTCGGTGACGAAAGCATCGAAGCCGTGGCCGTTCCAGTCGATGCGCAGCCAGGCCATGTCCCAGCTGCTGTGGTCGGCATAGCCGACGCGGAAGATCACGAACGGCGCCTCGCCCACGGCATAACGCGAACGCCAGAAGAACGACAGCGTGCCGCGCTGGGCGTGGATGTTGCCCGGCGCATTCCACGACAGCACGCCATCATCGGCCCACTCGATCGCGCTGCCCCGCGCGCCGTCGGCGACGATCTTCACCTTGTCCTGGAAGTTGGGGGTGGCATCGCCCGCGGCGCGATCGGCGACAAACCCCTCATCGGCGGACACCTGGAACAGCAACTGGGCCGGTGCCGCCCATGCCGTGGGCGCCTGCAGCAGCATGCCCAGCGCGCAGGCCAGAAGGGAGGGACGCAAACAAGTCTTCGGGTTCATCAGCTCACTCTTTCCACACATGTTTCTTCACTGCCGTCACTGCACCGCGGGTGCCGGGGCGCCGTGCGGCGACACGCCCCAGCGCGCACGCCATGCCGGCCATTCGCTGCGCAGCAGTTTCTCCGGCCACACTCCATACCACGCATAGCCGACACGGCGCTCGTTGGGAATGGCCGCGAACTGCGCAACCTGCACGCCGTCACGATTGACGAACATCGGCTGCTGGTGCTGCAGGTCGTAGAACCGCGCCCACAGCGATGCGCCGGGCCGTTGCACGATCCGCACATCGCGTCCACTTTCCTGTTCGGGCGCGTCGACCCTCTCCAGCGCCACATCCGGCAGCCGGTGCGCCTGCAACCAGCGTACGCCCGCCTCCACCGCGGCCACCTGTGCCGGTGAGGGATCGCGCTGGCGCATCAGCAACCGCAGCACACCGACCGATTCGGCCACCGCCAGCGACGGCAGCTCGTAGGACCGCGCTTTGGCCGGCAGCAGCGTGACCTCGTCGTACTGCGCCGCCCAGAGGGTCGGCAGACCCTCGATGCGCACCTGGGTGGCCAGCACGCAGTCCAGCCCACGTGCCAGCGCGGCCTGTGCGGCGGAGCCGAACTCCGGCGCCAGCAGTGCCGCCTCATCGCGTGACTCGACGATGTCCTGCAGCAGCTCGAGCACCCGGGTCATGGCATCGTCGTTGAAGGTGATCTGGTGGCGGTAGAACGAACGGTCCGGGTAGTACTGCGGCCAGCCGCCGTTGGGATACTGCGCGGCCAGCAGATAGCTCACCCCGCGCCGCGCGGCCTGCAGATAGGCCGGGTTGCCGGTACGAGCATGGGCCTGCAGCAGATAGCGGATCTCCGACGTGGTGGCCTTGTTGTCGAGCGTGGCATCGTCCTTGCGCCCGGGCGCGCGCAGCGCGTCACGTTCGACCGCGCTGAGCGGGCGACGGTAGTCCACCGCCTTGCCGCGGTAGTGCTTGGACCAGCCGCCGGAGGCGGTCTGCAGCAGCAGCATGGTCTCGGCCTGCGGATCGGTGGGGGCGGCCGCGTGCACGGTCGCGGCCGGTGTCAGCAGTGTCGCCAGCAGCAAAGCGCGTAGGAATCGAAGCACTGCATTCATCGGATAGGTCTCCAGTCGCCCGGGATCCGCGCACGGGAGGCGCCGCCGGCGTGCGCCTCCGTCAGGGTGCGCAACCAGGGCACCCGCCCACGGCGGTCA
>NZ_BAZI01000214.1 GCF_001310775.1 Stenotrophomonas pictorum JCM 9942 | reverse complement strand
ATGCGGCCTTCGCGGTGCAGGCATTGGCGCAGGCCCGCGAGGTCGATCCGGCAACGCCGGAGATCAACGCATTCGCCGAACGCCTGCGCGGCGTGCAGCCACTGCGTTGAACGGTGCCGGTGGAGTCCGGAGACCGCTCAGGCCAGGAAGACGCGCTCGACCGTGACGCGCGCGGCATCCAGCGAAAAATGCTGCGCGATATTGCGCAGGCTGTTGTTGGACAGCTGCTGCCATAGCGCCTGGTCGCCATACAGGCGCACCACTGCGGCGGCAAACTCGCGCGCACCATCGGCCACCAGTACATCTTCGCCGTCACGCAGATACATGCCCTCCACCGCGCAGGTCGTGGCCACCACCGGCTGGCCATGGGCCATGCTCAGGTTGATCTTGCCCTTCACGCCGGCGCCGAAGCGCAGCGGCGCCACCGAGATCCTGCCGCCGCTCATGTACGGCGCCACATCCGGCACATAGCCATGCACGTGCACTCCCGGACAGGTGGCGGCCAGCGCATGGATCTGCGCCGGGACATCGGCACCGATGCAGTGGAAATCCACCTCGGGCAAGTGTTCGCGGATCAGCGGGAATACCTCGCCGATAAACCACTGCATCGCATCCAGATTCGGTGGATGGCGGAAGCCGCCGACGAAGACCAGATCGCGGCGCTGGCTCCAGTCCAGGCCATGGCCAGCGACCTCATGCAGGTTGGACAGCAGTTCGACCTTGACCTGGGGCGCATCGGTGGCGAGCTGTTTTCTCTCCGCATCGCTGACCAGCAAGGTCACGTCGGTGGCCGCCATCACCGCCAGTTCGCTGGCGCGGGTGCGTTCGGCACTGCGCACCAGGCGCAGATCCCGCGCCAGTTCGGCGCCACGCCGCTCGCGCAGGTAATGCAAGTCCACCGTGTCGAACACCGTGCGCGCCTGTGGCGCGAAGCGCTTCACCAGTGGCAGGCACTCGTGGGCGAGGTGGTAGCGCACCAGCATCACCACCGCGAAGCGCTCTCCATGGCGCTGCAGCCAGCTGCCTACGCCTTTCAGAAACGGTGCATGCCAGACTTCCACACCCAAGGCCTGCAACGCCTCGGTGGCCTTGCCGCCATGCTCGCCCCGGGTTGGAACAAAGACCACGTGTGCACCGCCGGCCAGCAGCATACGGATCAGGTTGAACTGGCGCAGCGAGGCCGAGTCGCGGTCGGGCTGCGGTACCGATTCGTCCAGGATCAGGATCTGCCGCTGCCCGCGGTGCAGCAGGGCCGGCGAAGGAACGCTTCCGACCGGCAGCTGCCCGCGCAGGGCGTCGCGCCACTTGTCCGCGAACACCTTCTGGTTGCGCACCTGGTAGGCCTTTACGCCGCTGCCGGTATCGGTACCGTTGCTGGTGCCTTCGTCATGCACGACACGGCTGGCCGGCTGCACCAGGACGCGGTAGCCGGCCGCGCGGACCTGGAAGGCCAGGTCGGTATCTTCGTAATAGGCCGGCGCGTAGCGGGTATCCAGGCCACCCAGTTGCTCGAACAGCGCGCGCGGCAATGCCAGCGCCGCACCCGAGCAGTAGTCGGCATCGCGCAGGCTGATGTAGCGGGGGTCTTCGGCCGATTCGAAGCGGCCATAGCTCCAGCAGCTGCCGTCATCGAAGACCACGCCGCCGGATTCCTGCAACCGTCCATCCGGATACAGCAGCTGGGCGCCGACCAGACCGGCCTCGGGCACGGTCTGGAACGTGGTCATCAGTGCATCCAGCCAGCCGGGTTGCGGCACCGTATCGTTGTTCAGCAGCACCACGTACTGCCCGCGGCTCAGCCGCAGGCCATCGTTGCAGGCCGCGATGAACCCTCCGTTCTGAGCGCGCACGTGATACCGCAGGCCTTCGATCTGCGGCATCCAGTCAGCGGTTTCATCGCTGCTGCCATCGTCGATCACCAGGATCTCGCAGGGGGTTGCCGGCGGATGGGCGGCCAGCGCGCGCAGGCAGGCCAGGGTGTGCCGGCAGTGGTTGTAGACCGGAATGACGATGCTGGCGACGGGCTGGTCGCTGGCAGGGACGGTGAACGGTGCAAATGGGACTGTGGCGGGGGCGAACAGCGGTTCCCGGCGTGGCACGGGTTGACGACGGGTATGCACCCCGACCCGGTGCAGTGTGGCCTTCCAGCCACGGGTACGCAGGCTGGCCAGACCGCGGCGGATCAGGCCGATGACGCGATTGATGTGGTAGCGCGCATCGGCCAGGGACATCGACATTCCGTTGGAACTCCAGCTTAAGCAGGGAAGGGTGTATCGCCGCGCCGCAGGACATGGCTGCGTTAGACTCGCCTCAACCTACATTCTCGCATTCCTGTGCCACGACGCTACGATTCCGACATGCTGGACGACGATACCGGCGGCAATGGTCCCCTGTGGCGCCAGCGCCTGATCACCTGGGGAATGGCGGCAGTCGCGCTGGGCCTGGGTTTCCTTATTCCCTATACGGCGTATCTGAACACCCAGGTGACGCAGCGCTTCGGCGAGCTGCGCTGGCAGATTCCCACCCGCGTCTACGCGCGACCGCTGGTGCTCAGCCCTGGCCTGGCGATGAATGCCAACACGCTCAAGACCGAGCTGGCCGCGTCCGGCTACCGGGATGACGGCGCGGGCACCAGCCCGGGCACCTACCGGGTGGAGGGCGGCAGTTTCCGCATTTCCAGCCGCGGCTATGTGGATGTGGATGGCCGCGTGGCGCCACGCCAGGTGACGGTGGCGGTATCCGGCGGGCAGGTGGCGTCGCTGCGCGAGGCCGATACGCGCAAGGCGCTGAAGGTGGCGCGGCTGGATCCGGCGCGGATCGCCACGTTGTACGGTCAGAAGCAGGAAGAGCGCCGGCTGGTGCGCCTGGCCGATGCGCCGGAGCTGCTGGTCACTGGCCTGCAGGCGGTGGAAGACCGTGATTTCAACCGCCATCACGGTATCGATATCAGCGGCATCATCCGCGCGGTCTGGGTGATGGTGCGCTCTGGCGGACAGAGCCGGCAGGGGGCCAGTACGCTGACCCAGCAGCTGGCCCGCAGCGGCCTGCTCGGAATCGGCAAGGAGCAGACGCTCACCCGCAAGTTCAACGAGGTGCTGTACGCGCTGATCATGGAGGCGCGCTATGACAAGGCCACGATCCTGGAGGCCTACCTCAACCAGGTTTACCTGGGCCAGCGTGGCAGCCAGGCCATCCATGGTGTGTCCTCCGGTGGCGAGTTCTGGTTCGGCCGCGATCTCGGTTCGCTGACCACCGAGCAGGTGGCGTTGCTGATCGGGCTGGTGAAGGGGCCGTCCTATTACGATCCGCGCCGCAATCCCGAGCGCGCGCTGGACCGCCGCAACTTCGTGCTGGGCAAGCTGCACGAAAGCCAGCTGATCGACGATGCCGAATACCAGCGTGCGCTGAAGGCACCGCTGGGCGTGTCCAAGACCCCGGGCATCGCCGCCGCCAACCGGTTCCCGGCCTACATCGACCTGGTGCGTCGCCAGCTGGGCAACGACTACCCGGAAAGCGTGCTGCAGGGCGCCGGGTTGAACGTGTTCACCGGCATGTCGCCCTCGGCGCAGGCCTATGCCGAAGGTGCCGTGGGCCACACGATCAAGTCGCTGGAAAACAAGCGCCGTCCCGAATTGCAGGCCGGGCTGGTGGTCACCGATGTGCACAACGGTGACGTGCTGGCGGTGGTCGGCAGCCGCGACGTGTCCGAACCGGGTTTCAACCGCGCCATCGAGGCGCATCGTCCGGTCGGCTCCCTGCTAAAACCGTTCGTCTACCTGCTGGCATTGGCGCAGCCGGAGCGTTTTTCGCTGGCCAGCTGGGTGGATGACTCCCCGGTGACGGTGAAGCTCAGCCGCGGCCGCAACTGGACGCCGAACAATTCCGACAACCGCAGCCATGGCACGGTGCGTTGATCGATGCGCTGGCCCGCTCCTACAACCAGGCCACGGTGCGGATCGGTATGCAGGTCGGGCCGGAGCGGTTGACCCAGCTGATCCACGTGCTGGCCGGGCTCAAGGCCGACTCCAATCCGTCGGTGATCCTTGGCGCGACCGACCAGAGCCCGTATGGCATGGCCCAGCTGTACCAGTTCCTGGCCTCCGGCGGCGAGATCCAGCCGCTGCATGCGGTGCGCGGTGTGGTCGATGCGCAGGGCAAACTGCTCAAACGTTACGACAAGAGCCCGGCGCCCGCCCAGGAAGGCGACTCCATCGCCGCCAACCTGATCAGCGTGGGGCTGCAGCAGGTGGTGTCCAGCGGTACCGCTGCCGGGCTCAATGCCGACGGACTGGGGCGGCTGCATCCGGCGGGCAAGACCGGCACCTCCAACGATGGCCGTGACAGCTGGTATGCCGGTTACACCGGTGACCATCTGGCGGTGATCTGGATGGGCAACGACCAGAACGAGCAGACCGGCCTGTACGGCGCCTCGGGCGCGATGCGGGTGTGGTCGGGCATCTTCCGCAACCTGCCCAGCGCGGCGTTGCGGGTGAGCAACAAGGGGCTGGATTGGCAGTACGTGCAAGCCGAAGGCAGCAACGCTACCGACGAGGGCTGCCCGGGGGCCCGTCGCTTACCGTTCGTGGCCGGATTCGCGCCGCAGTACGTGCCCTGCACCGTGCCGGAAGCGGCGCCTCCGGCCGAAGAGCAGGCGCAAAGCGGTGGTTGGCGCAGCTGGTTCGGGCTCGACCGCAAAGAGCCGGAGCCGGCCTCCACGCCCGCTTCAGAAACGCCTGCGCGATAATGATGACCATGAATGGCATGTCTTTGATCCGCTCTGTACTGGTTGTTTCGGCGACCTCCCTGCTGCTCAGCGCCTGTGTGAGCGCGCCCTCGGCGCCGCCGGTGCCGCCTCGAC
>NZ_BAZI01000213.1 GCF_001310775.1 Stenotrophomonas pictorum JCM 9942 | reverse complement strand
TGCCGGCGCAGCCAGTCCTCCAATGCGGGCAGCACATGCGCGCGCGCCTGGGACGAATAGAACGCCTCCTCCAGCGGCGCCAGCGCAGGGGCGGCCGGATCCACCTCCGCCAGCGCCCGGAACGCCAGCGTCATGTCCATCTGCCCGGCATGCAGCAACTGGCGGAACTGCGCCATCAGCAGCTCGTCGCCATCGCGGAACTCCCCCAGCCCCAGCTTGGCGACCAGATGCGCCCGCTCTTCGGCCGCATAACGCTCACCGAAGGCATCCAGCCCCGCCTGCAACGGCGCCACCTCATCAAACAGTGGCCCCAGCGCCTGCGCCAGCCGCACCAGATTCCAGTACGCCACCTGCATCTGCGTGCCGAAACGGTAGCGACGGCCCTGCGCATCGGTGGTATTGGGCGTCCAGTCAGGGTCGTAGTCCTCCACCCAGCCGTAAGGGCCGTAGTCCAGAGTCAGACCAAGAATGGACATGTTGTCGGTGTTCATCACCCCGTGCACGAAGCCGACCCGCAGCCAGTGCGCGACCATCACCGCGGTGCGCGTGCACACCTGCATGAACCAATCCGCGTAACGCGGCTGACCGGTGCCGCCCAGCTCGGGAAAATCACGGGCAATGCAGAAATCGGCCAATTGCCGCAGCAATGCCGTATCGCCACGCGAGGCCGGCAGCTCGAACGTCCCGAAACGGACGAACGACGGCGCCACCCGGCAGACCACCGCCCCCGGCTCAGGCGCGGATGACCGTCGTAGAACATGTCGCGCACCACCGGCTCGCCGGTCGCCACCAGGCTCAACGCCCGGGTGGTCGGCACACCCAGATGATGCATGGCCTCCGAGCACAGGAACTCGCGGACCGAGGAGCGCAGCACCGCACGACCATCGGCGCCGCGCGAATACGGCGTCGCTCCGGCGCCCTTGAGCTGCAGCTCCCAGCGCCGTCCATCGGCCACCAGCTCGCCCAGCGAAATCGCCCGCCCGTCGCCCAGCTGGCCGGCCCAGTTGCCGAACTGGTGCCCGCCATAGTTCGCCGCCCAAGGCTGCATGCCCTCATACAGTGCGTTGCCGGCAAACACCTCGGCGAACGCCTGGCTGCCGACCTCGGCCGTATCAAAGCCAAGCAATGCCAACACCTCGGCCGAACACGCCAGCAACTGCGGCGCGGCGACCGGGGTCGGCATGACTTGCGACCAGGCCGCTCCCTGTACTTCGCGGCGGCGCGATCCGGCCTCACTGTCGCCGGGAAGCTCGCGCAGGAAGCGGTTGTCAAAGTGCAGGGAGTGGGTGCTCATCGTCTGCAGATGGGGGCGCCACCCGCTGGCTGCAACCTCAGCGGCGGCCAGCGGCCAGATCCAGCCTGCCGCCACGCTCCGCCGCCCGCCGGTAGGCCGGACGCTGTGCGATGCGGGCCAGAAAATCCTGCAATCGCGGATAGGCCTGCAATCCTCCACTACGCGAGGCCGCAGCCTGGATCGGAAAGCTCATCTGGATATCGGCGGCGGTGAACCGCTCTCCGGCAAACCAGCTGGATTGCCCCAGCTCCCGCTCCATCCAATCCAGATGCAACTTGAGCTGCGGGCCAACATACGTCTTCATCACCCGGGCGGCGATGGCACGCGCAACCGGTCGGGCGAAAAACGGCATCGGTGCTTTGCGCAGGCGGGCGAACACCAGGCTCATCAGCAACGGCGGCATCGCCGAACCCTCGGCGTAATGCAACCAGTAGCGATAACGCAGCCGCTCCGGCGCCTGCGCGGGAAAAGGGGCCGGTGACAGCTGCCTGTCCGCGTCGTAACGATCAGCCAGATATTCCAGAATCGCGCCGGACTCGGCCAGGATCAGCGCATCGTCCTGCAGAACCGGCGACTTGCCCAACGGATGGACATCCCACAACGCCTGCGGCGCCAACCATGTCTGCGGATCGCGCGCATAGCGCAGCAGTTCGTACGGCAGCCCCAGCTCTTCAAGCATCCACAGCACGCGCAGCGAACGCGAATTCTCCAGATGATGGACCGTGATCATCAGCCATTCCGCAGATTCAAAGCCGCATGCTAACGAGCCAAGCGCAGCGTGGGTGTTACGGCCAACACGCAGACAAAAGAAAACGCCGGAAGCTTGCGCTTCCGGCGTTTTTGGCTACCTTGCGGTGGCTGGCGTCTGAATTAGACGGCCTGCACCTGGTCAGCCTGCATACCCTTCTGGCCCTGCACGGCGACGAAAGTCACCTTCTGGCCTTCCTGCAGCGACTTGAAGCCGTTGCCCTGGATGGCGCGGAAATGCACGAACAGGTCCGGGCCGCTTTCCGGGGTGATGAAGCCGAAGCCCTTGGCGTCGTTGAACCACTTGACGGTGCCGGTCTGACGATCAGACATATACTAACTCCTGAAACATAAGTTGAAATAATCGCAGCCACCGGGTATCGGGGCCGAGACTGAGTTGCAGGCGTTTGGTAAAGCGGATCGATGAGCGGATCGTTGTAGATCAACTGCATCAGGCCACGATTCACGGTGACCCTTGCAAGCACAGTGGGGCAAACGATACGCGGCTTTTCGCCAAAAAGCGACAAAAACCGTATTCAGGTAATCCGATGGATTCAGGCCCCAAAATATACCGAATGAATTCATAAACTTACCCGCAAAAAACGCACTTCCCTGCGTCTGCAACGCGAAAAATTATAGCCAGACTGCGTGAGATCACGACCTCGGAGCGTCCGGTGAAGTCACCCAATACGTCCAACGCCGCCATTCGGAGCCCACCAATGATCCAGGCGACCGGACGCCCGGCCACCGCCGATCAGCCCAGCGTGCGCTCACTGCAAAATTCGCGACGCCTGCCACTGAGTGGATCCACAAACGCCAGACACCGCGCCAGCAGCTGCAACGGCGCGCGGTAGTCATCAACGGCCCGCTCGACCAGCTGCGGGTAGATGTCATCTCCCAGAATCGGTGCCCCCAGCGCGGCCATATGCACGCGCAGCTGGTGCTTGCGACCGGTGACCGGCTCAAGGGCATAGCGCCAGACGGCTCCTGTGCGCTCAATCACGGAGATCCGGCTCAGCGAATTCGGCTCGCCCGCGCACTCGGCCATGCGAAAGAACGGCTCACCACGCTCGATACGGCTGGCGCGCTCCAATGGAAACCACGCCTGAGGCAGTGCCAGCGCCCGCGCCTCGTAGCCTTTGTCGATACGGCGATCACGGAACAGCCGCTGATAGGCCGCGCGGCTGCGCCGGTTGCAGGAAAACAGCACCAACCCGGCCGTTCCGCGATCGATCCGGTGCAGTGGCACAAGATCACGGTTGCCGGTTGCCGCGACCAGCCGGGTCAGCAACGTTTCACGGACATACTGACCGGCTGGCATGACCGGCAGGAAATGCGGCTTGTCAGCGACCAGCAGATCCTCGTCCTGATACAGCACCTGCTCGACGAACGGAATCCTGGGCTCTTCGGACACTTCGCGGAAATACTGGATTTCCAGCCCCGCCCGCCACGGCTGCTGCGGCATCAACGGCACGCCACCGGCGCTCAGCACCCTGCCCCGTGCAAACCGGTCCAGCCACTGCGCGCGGGAAACCTGCGGGAATCGCGCGCACAACCCGTCCAGCAGGCAGGCCCAGGAACCGGGCGCCAGTTGCAGGCGGCTGGGCAGATCGGGATCAGGCACAGGCGTACAGGTCGGGAAGGGGGCGAGGCATTATCATGGCCGGTCTTCTTTCCCGGTATTCCCATGGCCCTCACCGCCACCATCCGCAAGGCCGAGCTGCAGATCAGCGACATGGATCGCGGCTACTACGCGACCCACAACCTGACCCTGGCCCAGCATCCGTCCGAAACCGACGAGCGCCTGATGGTGCGCCTGCTCGCCTTCGCCCTGAACGCCCAGGACCGGCTGGAATTCGGCAAGGGCCTGAGCACCGAGGACGAGCCGGACCTGTGGCAGCTCGATTACACCGGCGCCATCGAACAGTGGATCGACCTGGGCCATCCGGACGAATCGCGCATCCGCAAGGCCTGCAACCGCAGCGGCCGCGTGCAGGTGGTCAACTACGGCGGCCATGCCTCCGACATCTGGTGGCAGAAGCAGGGCAAGCACCTGGTGCGTTTCGACAACCTTTCCGTACTGGATTTGCCGGCCGGGTTCGTCGAGCAGTGGGGACAGCAGATCCAACGGGCCATGCGCTGGAACGTGCTGATCCAGGATGGTGAAGTACAGCTGCTCAACGACCAGACACAGCTGGATGTGATCCCGGTCTGGCGCAAGCGCCCGGCAGAGTGAGATCGGCGTGGCGATGAACACCATCCGCTGCGACGTCTTGGTGATCGGCGCGGGCGCTGCGGGCTTGATGTGCGCCCTCACCGCGGGTCAACGCGGCCGACGGGTGCAGGTGATCGACCATGCCAACAAGGTTGGCAAGAAGATCCTGATGTCCGGGGGCGGACGCTGCAACTTCACCAATACCGGCACCACCGCCGGCAACTTCCTGTCGGCCAATCCACATTTCTGCAAATCCGCACTGGCCCGCTACACCCCGGCCGATTTCATCGAAATGGTCGAGCGACACCGCATCGCCTACCACGAGAAGGAGCTGGGCCAGCTGTTCTGCGACATTTCCTCCAAGCAGATCGTCAGGATGCTGCTGGACGAATGCGACGCGGCCGGCGTGCAGATCCGTACCGACTGCGGCGTGCAGGACATTGAACGCGGCAGCGATGGCTTTCGCGTGCAGACCGCCCAGGGACTGTTCCACTGCGCCTCGGTGGTGATCGCCACCGGCGGCCTGTCGATTCCCAGCATGGGCGCCAGCGGCTTCGGCTACGAGGTCGCGCGGCGTTTCGGCCACGAAGTGCTGCCCACGCGCGCCGGCCTGGTGCCGCTCACGCTCAGCGGCAGGCACCAGGAGCG
>NZ_BAZI01000212.1 GCF_001310775.1 Stenotrophomonas pictorum JCM 9942 | reverse complement strand
CCCAGGCGCAGGGGGCGCTGTCCAGGCTGGGGGCGGTGGCCGAACGCGCGCGGCTGCGTGAGGTGCCGGGCAAGGCGGCATCCGGTTATCGCGTGCTGATCCCGGCAGCGGCCACCCGCGATGAGGCCCAGGCCACCGTCAAGCGTATTGTCGAGGCCGGCTTCAGTGACTACTTCATCATCGCCCAGGGGGATGATGCCAATGCGGTGGCGCTGGGCCAGTACCGCAATCGCGAAGGCGCCGAGCGCCGCCAGGCGGCGCTGACGGCAGCGGGGTTTCCCGCCAGGCTGGTCGCCAATGGCAGTGAAACGCCGCCCAGCTGGTGGATCGATGCGAGCGTGGCGGCAGGCTCCAGCCCCGCGGTGCTGGCGCAGCGCAGCGGCGCGGCGCAACAACAATCGCTGGATTGCACCCGGCTACGCTAGAATGGCGCCCCGCCGGTCCAGTGATCCGGCGGGTTTGCGCGCTGTGATGGCGTAAACTGTCCGCGCGGCTGCAATGGCTCGCCGGACGCACAATCTTGCCGCTTTAGCTCAGTTGGTAGAGCAACTGTCTTGTAAACAGTAGGTCATCCGTTCGATTCGGATAAGCGGCACCACCCTTCCCTTCCGTTTGCCTCCTGCTGCGCTGCCGCGAGGCGTTCGTGCGGCTGCTCGCTAGACTGCGCTGATTTGCAATGGAGGTATCGGTATGGCCGTTTTTCGTCCCGTGTCGCTGATCGGGGTACCCACGGATGTGGGGGCCGGCCATCGCGGAGCCCGTCTGGGGCCCGAGGCGCTGCGCATTGCAGGCTTGCCGGAGGCCCTGGTCGCGCGCGGTGTGGAGGTGCGTGATGTGGGCAATCTGCAGGGGCCGCGCAATCCCTGGAGCGGGCCGGTGCACGGCTACCGGCATCTGGATGAAGTGGTGGCCTGGAACAGGGCGCTGATGGAGGCGACCTACGCCGAACTGGCCGATGGACGCCTGCCGATCATGCTCGGTGGCGATCATTGCCTGGGCATCGGCTCGATCACCGCGGTGGCACGCTGGTGCCGCGAGCAGGGCAAACAGCTGCGCGTGCTGTGGCTGGATGCGCATTCGGATTTCAACACCTCCGAGGTCACGCCCTCAGGCAACATCCACGGCATGCCGGTGGCCTGCCTGTGCGGACTGGGCCCGGATGCGTTGACCCGGCTGGGAGGGAATGCGCCGGCGATCTCGCCGCAGCAGGTGCGACAGATCGGCATCCGTTCGGTGGATGCCGAGGAAAAGCGCCTGATCAAGCAGCACCACGTCGATGTCTACGACATGCGCTATATCGATGAGACCGGGATGAAGCGCACCCTGCAGCAGGCATTGGCCGGCATCGACGCCAATACCCACCTGCATGTCAGTTTCGATGTGGATTTCCTGGATCCGAGCATCGCGCCCGGCGTCGGCACCACGGTGCCCGGTGGTCCCAACTATCGCGAAGCACAGCTGGTGATGGAAATGATCGCCGACACCGGTCTGATGGGATCGCTGGACATCGTCGAGCTCAATCCCTTGCTGGATCACCACAACAAGACCGCCGAGCTGGCGGTGGATCTGGTGGAAAGCCTGTTCGGAAAGTCCACGCTGATGCGGGGCTGAGCCTGAACGCACCGGGCCGCTGTTCACGCCCACTGCACAGCGCACTCGCCAGATTCACCTGCACCTGCGGGCAGGTCGCTGCGGATGTCCGCCGCCGGCTCCCGCCAGATGCAAAGGAGAAGTCGGATGAAGCGAGTGCTGATGTTGGCCCTGCTGGGGCTGTTTTCGGTCGGAATGCTCAGTGGTTGCAACACCGTTGCCGGTGCCGGCAAGGATATGCAGAAGGCGGGAGAGAAGGTGGAAGACAAGGCCGGCGATTGCAGTGACGGCAAGTGCTGACGGCAGTGCTTTGCGGCAAGACTTGGGTGTCTACTCACAACAGGAGAAAAACATGAAGCGTCTGGTTGCTCTGGTGCTGGTGTCGATGTTCTCGATGGCGATGCTGTCGGCCTGCAACACGGTTGCCGGTGCCGGCAAGGATGTGCAGAAGGCCGGTGAGAAGGTCGAGGATGCTGCCAAGGGTCATTGATCCGGCAGGTACCTGTTCGAGTTCAAGCAACAAGGCCGGCACTGCCGGCCTTGTTGCGTTATACGAGGTCAGACGTTGAAGCTGAAGCTGAAGCATCGTTCACCGACATCAGCATGGGCCAACGAAGCGTGGACCTGATGCCAACATCGTCGCTGCCATGGTGGTCCCACGCGAACCAACCGCGTATCCCCCGAAAGGAGCAACGTAATGAATAAAGACATCATTTCCGGCAAGTGGACCCAGCTCAAGGGCAAGGTGCAGGCCAAGTGGGGCGACATCACCGATGACGACATGAAGGTGGCCGAAGGCAACGCCGAATATCTGAGCGGGCGCCTGCAGGAACGTTATGGCTGGGCCAAGGATCGCGCTGAGAGCGAGGTGCGTGATTTCGAAAAGGCCCTGCACAAGGAATATCCGGATTACCACTGAGCGCCTTCGCGCAGGTGATTGAAGAAGGGCCGCAGCGATGCGGCCCTTCCTGTAAGGGCACGCAGGGCGGGTGTGGGTGCGTTGATCGGTACTGGACCTCCGGGAGGAATTACCGGCGATGGGATGCCGGTGCTACCGCTCGCGGCACGTACGAAGTCCCGCATCAGGCGGGGCGGCTCGCCTCGCGGTCCGCCGCGGACTTGGAGCCCCACAGGGTGCGATGCCGCACAACACGCGGGCGCACAGACCGTGCATGGCCAGCTCCCGGGCAGTGAACGGCCCGTCGAACACGCGGATGGGGGCGGCGACGGGGACCGGCGGGGTTACACTGGCCGGGTTCATTCCTCTGTCACCCTTGCGTTCATGACTACCCGCGTCCTTACCGGCATCAAGCCTCCGGCACCCCGCACATCGGCAATTACCTGGGGGCGATCCGCCCGGCCATCGCCGCCAGCCGCGCTGCCGACACGGAAAGCTTCTTCTTCCTGGCCGACCTGCACAGCCTGATCAACACCCAGGATCCACTGCGCGTGCAGCGCTCCACCCTGGAGATCGCCGCCAGCTGGCTGGCCGCGGGGCTGGACCCGGACAAGGTGTGGTTCTACCGGCAGAGCGATATTCCGGAAATCACCGAGCTGACTGGTACCTGACCACGGTCGCCAGCAAGGGCCTGCTCAACCGCGCCCACGCCTACAAGGCGGCGGTGGACAAGAACCGCGAGGAAGGCGTCGACGAGGACGCCGGTGTCACCGCCGGCCTGTACATGTACCCGGTGCTGATGGCCGCCGATATCCTGGTGTTCGGTGCCAACAAGGTGCCGGTCGGCCGCGACCAGATCCAG
Organism: Stenotrophomonas pictorum JCM 9942; assembly: GCF_001310775.1. GTDB lineage: Bacteria > Pseudomonadota > Gammaproteobacteria > Xanthomonadales > Xanthomonadaceae > Stenotrophomonas > Stenotrophomonas pictorum. The sequence goes on along the minus strand of NZ_BAZI01000212.1, from coordinate 1,560 downwards.
CACATCGAGATGGCGCGCGACTTCGGCCAGCGCTTCAACCATGTCTACGGCAAGGACTATTTCGTGCTGCCGGAAGCGGTGATCGACGAGGCGGTGGCCACCTTGCCGGGCCTGGACGGCCGCAAGATGAGCAAGAGCTACGACAACGTGATTCCGCTGTTCGCCCCGCGCGAGGAGCTGAAGAAACTGGTGTTCTCGGTGCTGACCGATTCGCGTGCGCCGGGCGAGCCCAAGAGCACCGAGGGCTCGGCGCTGTTCCAGATGTACCAGGCCTTCGCCAGCGCCGAGCAGACCGCCGCGTTCGCCCAGGCGTTCGCCGACGGCATCGCCTGGGGCGAGGCCAAGGCGCAGGTGTTCGAACGCATGGACGCCGAGCTGGCGCCGCTGCGCGAGCGCTACAACGCGCTGATGGCCGAGCCGGCCAAGATCGAGGCGCTGCTGCGCCAGCGCGGCCAGCAGCTGCGCGAGCAGTTCGCCATTCCGCTGCTCAAGCAGCTGCGCGAAGCGGTGGGCCTGCGCGACCTGTCCACCATCGGCCAGACGGCGAAGGCCGAAGCGGTGGCCAAGGTGGCGCTGCCGTTGTTCAAGCAGTACCGCGAGAAGGACGGCCGCTTCTACTTCAAGCTGCTCGATGGCGACGGCCAGCTGCTGATCCAGAGCGAAGGCTTCGACTCGCCACGCGATGCCGGCCAGCTGATCGCCGTGCTCAAGCAGGCCGAGCAGGGCGATGCGCTGCAGAGCGAGCTGTTCAAGGTCGAAGGCGAAGTGGAGCCGGTGCTGGCCGCGCTGGCCGCGCTGCGCGAGGCCGCCGCCAAGGATTGACCCGTTACCTGGAAGGAGCACGTCGATGGCCTGGTTGTCGTTGTTGTTGTTCTTTCCCTGGTTCTGCGTGGTGGGCGCGCTGTACTGGTGGTTTCCGCGCCAGCCGCGCCATCGCGCCCGCAGGCTGTTTGATGCCGTGATGCTGGGGCTGGCCTTGCTGGTCAGCACCGGCTTCATGCTGTGGGGTTACCGGGTGGGCGCGGCGGAAGGGGCCGCGGGCCTGTGGAAGCAGATCCTGGCGGTGCTGTACGCCTATGGCGGCTTCCTGGCGGTGATGGTGCTGGCGCTGCTGCTGCGCCCGCGGGTGCTCGTGCACTGATCCGGCGGCTGCGACCAAGGTGCAGTGGAAGCGGCCGGCAACGGCTGGCAGGATCGAAGATCGCCTTCCCGGAGCTGCCCGATGTCCGTCGACCCTGGCATCCACACCATCGACACCGCGTTCCAGCGCGATCATTTCGATGCGGCCTATCTGCTTGTGCACGGGGGACGCGGCGCGTTCATCGATTGCGGCACCACGCATTCGCTGCCGAGCCTGCTGGCCGCGGTGCACGGGGCCGGACTGCAGCCGGCCGATATCGACTGGCTGATCCTCACCCATGTGCATCTGGACCACGCCGGCGGTGCCGGCGCGCTGCTGCAGCACCTGCCCAACGCGCAGCTGGTGGTGCATCCGCGCGGCGCGGCGCACATGATCGATCCGGCGCGGCTGATTGCCGGTGCCGCCGCGGTCTATGGCGA
>NZ_BAZI01000211.1 GCF_001310775.1 Stenotrophomonas pictorum JCM 9942 | reverse complement strand
CACACGATCGCGCAGGGCGCGTGCCTCATCGATGCGTGCCGCAGCGTGGCGCAGATCCAGGTTCTGTGCCAGCGCCGTGGCCATCAGGCGATCGAGGATGGGATCGTCCAGTGCAGACCACCATTGGCTCAAGTCTGCGGACTGGGATTCGCTTGCCAACGGCAAGCTCCAGCCGCTGCCGACGTCGACCGGCGGCGGCTCGCGGTAGTCGGGGCCCACGCTTGCGCAGGCAGTCAGCAGCACGCAGGACAGGGCCAGCACGAGCGGACGCGCGCGCCCAGGGGTCAGGCCGGTGACGGTTGCGCGAAGAAAGGGAGTGCGGGGCTTGGATTTCATTGCAGGCGTCCTCGGACGAATACGGTGGCCATGGTCAGCGTGGCGAGGGCGATGACCGCCAGCGGCCACAGGCTGGCGAGAATGTCACCGGGCGGCATGGCCTTGAGAAAGCTGCCTTCGACGATGATGAGGAAATGGGTCAGTGGGATGGCCTGAGCCAGCCATTGCAGGACGACAGGCATGTTTTCCACAGGCGTCGCAAAGCCGGACATCAGCACCGCCGGCACGCCGATGGCGAACGCTCCCAGGATGGCCTGCTGCTGCGTCATGCTGACCGCGGAAATCATCAGACCGATGCCGACCACCGAGGCGATGAACAGCACCAGGCTGGCAAGCAGAAGTGCGAACGAGCCGGTAAATGGAATGCCGAACAGGAACACGCCTGCGCTGATCATGAACAAACCCAGCAGCGTGCCGATCGCCAGCGCCGGCAGCGACTTGGAGATGATGATCTCGGGCGTCGAGGTGGGCGACACCAGCAACTGGTCGAAGGTGCCAAGCTCGCGTTCGCGTGCAATCGACAGCGAGGTGATGAGCAGCGCGCTGAACAGCGCCAGGATGCCCGTCAGGCCGGGCACGATGAACCAGCGGTAGACCAGATTCGGGTTGAACCAGTGGCGCACGACCACGGGCGTTGGTGCCTGGGCGTCGGGCACGACCTCGGCGCCGACATCGGCGGCGATTGTGGACAGATAGGCCACGGTGATCTGCCCGGAGTTGCTGCGCCGGCCATCGACCAGTACCTGCGCGCGGCCACTTTCGCCGGCGGCGATGGAGCGCGAGAAATCCACCGGGATGGCGAGCGCGGCGATCACCTCGCCACGGTCGATCAGCTCGTGGAGTTGCTGTTGGCTGTCGACATGCCGGACGTGGGTGATGAAGCGGGCGCTGTCCAGGCGCTGTACCAACTCGTGCGACCAGCGCCCCGCATCCTGATCGTAGACGGCGATATCGACGTTGCGCACTTCCAGCGTCGCGGCAAAGGCGAACACCAGCAACTGCAGGATCGGCGGCACGAACACCACCATGCGGCTGCGCGGGTCGCGCAGGACGCTGAGCACTTCCTTGATGAACTGGGCGCGCAGGCGGGTGAACGAGAATGCGGAAGTCAACATCGCGTCACTCCAGGTTCTTGCGCGTGGCGCGCTTGGCGATCACGAAGAACAGCCCCCCGATCGCCGCCATGGCCGCCAGGTTGGGCAGGAACACGGCCCAGATGTCGCCGGCCAGGAACACCGTCTTCAGCGAATCGACGAAGTAGCGCGCCGGCACCACCAAGGTGATGGCGCGGATCGGTGCCGGCATGGCGTCGATCTCGTACAGAAAGCCCGACAACATGAAGGCCGGCAGGAAGCCCGTGAACAGCGCGATCTGCGCTGCCAGGAACTGGTTGCGTGCCAAGGAGGAAATCAGCAGACCCTGACCCAGCGCCGGCACCATGAACACCGCCGACAGCAGCAGCAGCGCCGCCAGCGAGCCCCGCATCGGGACCCCGAACACGAACACCGCCAGCGCCGCCGCACCCAGCGTGGACAGCATGCCGAGCACGAAGTACGGCAGCAGCTTGCCGATCAGGATTTCGGCCACCGAGGCCGGCGTGGACAGCACCGCCTCCATGGTGCCGCGCTCCCATTCACGCGCCACCACCAGTGCAGTCAGCATGGTGCCGATGATGGTCATGACGATGGCGATGGCACCGGGAATCAGTGCGCGGCGGCTTTCCAGCTCGGGGTTGAACCAGTAGCGCGGTTCCAGCATGACGGCCTGCGCTGGTGCTCCGACGTCCAGTCCGGCACGCCAGGACTGGACCACGCCGCGGGCGTAGTTCTCGACGTAGTTGGCGGTATTGGGGTAGGAGCCGTCGGTGACGATCTGCACCAGCGGCTCGCTGCCACGCTGGGCCAGCCGCTGCTCGAAATCCTGCGGGATCACCACGTAGCCGCGCAGGTCGCCTGAGACCAGCTGGTCGGCCACTTCGCGCCGGTCATGGGCGAAGTGGGCATCCAGGAACTTTGTGCCGGCAAAGGCCGCCGCAAGCTCCTGCGCTGCAGCGCCGGGCGACTCCAGCACCACGCCGACGCGGACATCCTTCGCATCCAGCGACACCGCATAGGCGAACAGCAGCAGCAACACCACCGGCAGCACGAACGCGATCAGCAGCGTCGAGGGGTCGCGCAGCGCCTGGTAGCTTTCCTTGGTGACCAGGGCGATCAAGCGCCGCAGATCAAAATGGCGCAGGTCGGTCTGCTGTGGTCCATTCCCGTCCTTGTGCTTTGTGGTGCCGTTCATGTGGCGGCCTCCAGCTCGCGGTCCGCCGACTCCACCAGGTGAATGAAGGCGTCCTCCATCGTCGGGTCGGGTCGTTCGGGGCTGACCGCCGAACGTTTGAGCGCGTCGGGCGTATCCAGCGCAATCAGTTGCGCACGCGAGAGCATGGCCACGCGGTCGCAGTATTCGGCCTCGTCCATGAAGTGGGTGGTGACCATGATGGTCACGCCCTTGCGGGCCAGTCCGTTGATGTGGGTCCAGAATTCGCGCCGGGTGATCGGGTCCACGCCCGAAGTGGGTTCATCTAGGAACAGCACGGGCGGCCGGTGCATCAGCGAACAAGCCAATGCCAGGCGCTGCTTGTGGCCCAGCGGCAGGGAATCGGGCGTGGCGGACAGCCAGTCGCCCAGATCGAAGGTTTCGATCATCTCGGCAATGCGCTCGCGCCGGGTGTTGCCTTCCAGTCCGTAGACGCCGGCCGAGAATTCCAGGTTCTGCTGCACCGAGAGCAGGCCGTAGAGCGAAAACTTCTGCGCCATGTACCGAGCCGGCTCTTGGCTGCGCCGGTGGCGCGGCGCAGATCATGGCCCACCACATGCGCTTCGCCAGCAGTTGGTTTCATCAGGCCGCACAACATCTTGAAGGTGGTGGACTTGCCGGCGCCGTTAGGGCCGAGCAGGCCGAAGATTTCGCCCTTTTGCACCTCGAAGCTGACCTTGTCGGTGGCGGTGAACTCGCCGAAGCGCTTGGTGAGGTTTCGGCACGACACGGCAATGTCGGAACCCAGCTCAACCGGCGGCAGACGCTCGGCCAGCGTCGAAGTGCCGCCGGGGCCGCCACCGAGCAGATCGATGAAGGCGTCTTCGAAGCGCGCGGGCACCTGCGCCAGCTCCACTCGCGCCTGATCGGACAGGGCCTGGAGCTGCTCCGCTTGAGCGCCCTCGCGCAACACCACGCGCACGCCGGCGCCCTGGATCACGCCATCGCTCACGCTGGGCAGGTCGAGTGCCTGGGTCAGGACCGCTCGGCGCTCGGCACCGACGTCTTCCAGACGGAAACTGCGGCCTTCGAGCTGCGCGGTCAGCTCCTGCGGCGGGCCATCGAACAGGAGCTTCCCTTGGTTCAGCAGCAGCACGCTCTCGCAGCGCTCGGCTTCGTCGAGATAGGCGGTGGACCAGACCACGGCCATGCCTTCATCGGTCAGCGCCTGCACCATGCGCCACAAGTCCTGGCGGCTGACCGGGTCGACACCCACGCCCGGCTCGTCCAGCAGCAGCACCTTCGGCCGCGCCATGAGCGCACAGGCAAGGCCCAGCTTCTGCTTCATGCCGCCGGAGAGCTTGCCGGCCAGGCGTTTGGTGAAGGGTCCGAGCCGCGTGAAGTCCAGCAGCTCGGCAAACAGATCGGCGTTGCGGTCCGCATCCATGCCGCGCAACTGCGCATACAGGCGCATGTTCTCCATCACCGACAGGTCTTCGTACAGGCCAAAGCGTTGCGGCATGTAGCCACTGGCGACATGAATGGCGTCGTTGTCCTTGACCACGTCATAGCCTGCCAAGGTGACGTGGCCGGCGTTCGGCACCAGGAGGCCGGTCAGAATCCGCATCAGCGTCGTCTTGCCGGCGCCGTCGGGGCCGACCAGACCCGTCAGCCGTCCATAGTGGATGCGCGCGCTCAAGCCCCGCAGCGCCTTTACGTCGCCGAAATGCTTGTCCACGTCTTCGATGACGATGGCAGCGTCTTCGCCCGCACCCGCAGGCACGGCGGCGATAGCAGGGCTTGCCTGCATTTCAACGCTCCCCCGCCGGGATACGGGTGCCGGCTTTCGCATCGACCTCGATCGTCACCGGCATGCCCTGGCGCAAGGCACTGTCGCTGTCGGCTTCGTCGATGACGATGCGCAGGCGGTAGACCAGATCCGTGCGCAAATCCGTCGTCTCCACCGTCTTGGGGGTGAACTCGGCGCGCGGCGAGATGAAGCCGATCTGGCCGCGATAGACCTTCTCTGATGAATCGCTTTTGACGCGCACCACAGTACCGGGCGCGATGCGCCCCAAGTCCGACTCGCCCACGTAGGCGCGCACGTAAACCGGCTTGTCCAGGCTCAGGCTGTAGACCGCGCTCTGGCTTGCGACCATGCTGCCGGGCTCCCGCACTCGTGCGATGACGGTGCCGCTACTGGGCGCCATCAACTCGGTGTCCGCCAAGGCTGTCGTGGCTTGCGCTGCGGCAGCCTGTGCGGCCGCAAGGCGAGCTTCTGCCGCGGCGATGTCTTCCTTGCGAAAACCTTCGGATGCTTGCGACAGGGCCGCCTTGGCCGCTTCGACGCCAGCGGCTG
>NZ_BAZI01000210.1 GCF_001310775.1 Stenotrophomonas pictorum JCM 9942 | reverse complement strand
TGATTTCCTGCGGTCGCAGGCCGCGGCGCAGCTTGGCCAGTTCCGCCTGCGCCACCTGCACCTGGGCCTGTGCTGCCGCAAGTGCTTCCCGATAGGGTTGCGCGTCAAGCGCCGCCAGGCGCGCGCCCGCGCTGACGGCATCGCCCTCATCGAAAGCCATTTGCATCACGCGCCCGGGCTGACGGAAGGCCAGTTGCACCTCGCGGATGTCGACGTTGCCGTAGAGGCGCAATGCATCTTGTTGTCCATGGTCGCGCGACAACCAGAACGCCAGTGCGCCGCCAAGAGCGAGCACGACGACGGCGATCACGACCCAACGGGTTTTCTTGAAGAGGAGGTTTGGAGTTTTCATCGATGGGTTTCCGCTGGATAAAGGTGCTCAGTGCTCGCGTGCGACCGGCGCATTCGCCGCTGACCGGCGCCAGGCGATGGCCGCTATGCCAGCCCACACCAACGTGCGCAGCGTCATGGCGACCACCGTGCGTCGCTCCCAGGCGCCACCCAGAGCCACATGCACTCCGAAAGCCAGGAACACGAGTGCGGTCGCCACCGTGATGACAATCGCTAACCACGCGGCCCAGCGCCGGCGCATCCACAAGCCGACGCCGGCGACGATGTAGCGAACCCGGCCAGAAAGTTGAACCAGAGCACGAAAGGCACATAGTGGCCGGCAGCCTGGCGCGCCGCGCCGTCGACAAACAGGACTGCGCCGCCTTCCCAGATAGTCATCAGGCCAAAACCGATCGCAATCAAGGAGACCACGCGCATCCAGATCGCGCATCCGCTGTGTGCCGTCATGTTCGTTGCTCCCGATTTGTGGAAGGGTTTGGAGGTCGCAGTCGCGCTTGCGGAGAAGACAGGTGTTTCATGTGTTGCTTTCGATGCCACGGCGATAGATGGCAAACACGGCTGGTGCGTCACGGCGGATGCGACTGACCTTGCCCGCCAACAGCGACTGCATGACCAGTCCCTGGATCGTGCCGATGAACAACACGGCGGCGGCATCCACATCCAGTCCCGCATCCAGTTCGCCCTGCGCCTTGCCGGCTTCGAGCAGGCGATGCAACCGCTCGCCGTAGTGATGAATCAAGGTCTGCACCATTCGCTTAGGCAGGGTCTCTCCAGGTCGCTGCAATTCGCCGAAGAGCATCCTCGGCACACCCGGGTGCTCGGACACGAAGTCGATATGCGTCATGAAGACCGCCTCAAGGGCTGCGACCGGGGACGTAGTGCCTTCTGCTGCCTTGTCCACCCGAGCTAGCAGGCGTTCCGTGACCCAGGACATCACCGCCTGCAGGATGGCGTCCTTGGTCGGGAAGTGACGAAACAGCGCCCCCTGGGTCAGCCCCATGCGCTGTGCGATGGCTGTGGTCGTGATGTCGCTGGGGTTCTGCTCGGCGGCCAAGTCGACCACCGCCTCGACTGTGGCCGCGCGCCGCTCATCGGCCGGTAGATGCTTGGGGTGTCCACTCATTGCTTGCGCATCCGAAAGTAAGTAATCTATTACTATCTTATCACCATGCAAGCTTGCCGCAAGAGGGGAAGCGCGAAAAGGAGACCGCAATGGACAGCAGAACCGTGATCTCAGACGACCGGCAACGGTCGATTTCGGGCAGGCGCAAATGTCGCCCTCCGCGCCTTGTTGGCGGAGGGGAACAGGCACATCACAAGCCCGGCGGGATGTAAGTGGAACTGCGCCATCTTCGGTGCTTCGTCGCCGTCGCTGAAGAACTCCACTTCGCTCGCGCCGCCGAGCGGCTGCACATCGAGCAGTCGCCGCTGTCGCGGGCCATCAAGGAACTGGAAGAAGAACTCGGCGTGATGCTGTTTGCCCGCACCACGCGCAGTACGCGGCTGACCCATGCCGGAACATTGTTCTTGGAGCATGTGCGTCGTGTGTTTGCTGCCTTGGAGCAAGCGCGAGAGAGCGTGAAAGCAGCGGCAAACGGTTTTCACGGGCAGTTGCGCGTGGCCTTGTCGGATGGCATCACGCCGTCGCGCCTGCCCGCCTTACTGGCGTTGTGTCGCCAGGAAGAACCCGAGGTCGAGATCCGCTTTTTCGAAGTGTCACTATCGCAGCAGATCAAAGGGCTGCATGATAATCTGTACGACGTGGGGTTTGCCCAATCCGACGAAGTGGGCGACGGCATCGTCACTTTGCCCGCTTGGAGCGATGCACTCATGGTGGCAGTGCCGGCCCGGCATCCGCTGCTGGCCTACAAGCGTATTCCCTTGGACGAGTTGCTGCGCTACCCGCTGGTCTTGTGCGATCCGCAAGTGTGTGAGGGCCACGCCAAGCACGTTGAACGAGTGCTGCGTCGTGCTGACATGGAACCACTGATCGCAGAACGGGTTGCCACCTGCGATCTGATGATGGCACTGGTATCGGCCGGCTTCGCGCTTGGACTAGCGGGCGCTGCACACATCGCCGCCAGCCGTGAGCCGGGTGTCGTAGCTCGACCGCTGGCGTCGCGAGTGCCACCACTTACGACCTACTTGCTCCGTCTCGACGGCAATCCGTCTGATGAACTGGCACGTTTCGTTGAGCGCGTGCAGACCATCGAGTTGCCGGAAACTCCTAGGGCCATACGAGGCCGAAACCCTGATCCCCCGGAGGAATTGATGCCATGAAGAAGGCCATCCCATTCTTGTTGGCGGCCATCCTGACCGCCTGCGGTCAGGCCGAGACGCCTCAGAAGGCCATCAGTTCAGAACCGGACATCCCGACAGTGGAAGAACTGGCGGCCAACCCCGAACGGCTCAAAGAACTGCGCCAGCAATGCAAAACCGACCGCCCGAAGCTCGGCGACGTGCTGTGCAACCGGGTGGCCGAGGCCACGCGCAAGCGGTTCTACGGCGATGGCGAAACCCCTTACACGCCGCCGAAGGAATCGCCCAAGTTCTGATTGTTGGCGGATAGCCGTTTCGCCTTCATTTTTTTGTTCGACACGCCGCAATGCGCCTTCGCTTGCGGCGTTTTTCTTTGGTTCGACACCGCGCGAACTCCGTCTTTTTGCTCGACCTTTCTGCTGAAAATGGTCTTTGACCGGCACTGACCCGGCACCGAACCTGACGCCTGCGGCACGTCCTTGTGCCGCTCTTTCCATGAGGAAAAAGCGCAGGAGAAATCGGAGGCCAGGTCATGCAAGGGACGAACGTGCTGTTCGGTCAGATTGCCGTGGTATTCGGCATCGTGATCGCCGGAGTGTGGGGCGCCACACAATGGACAGCAGCAGCCCTTGGCTACCAAGTACGCCTTGGCTCGCCCTGGTTCGGCCTACTTGGCACGTCGATCTACCACCCCTGGAAGCTGTTTGAGTGGTGGTTCTTCTTCGGCGCTTATGAGCCGGAGGTCTTCGACACCGGCGGCGCCATTGCCGGCGCCAGCGGCATGGTCGCCGTGGGCGTTGCCATCGCCATGTCGGTCTGGCGCTCGCGCCAAGCGCGTCTGGTCACGACCTACGGCTCTGCGCGCTGGGCGAACGCGCAGGACATTCGCAAAGCCGGCCTCACACAGCCGGCCGGCGTGTTCCTCGGCCAGCATGATCGTCAATACCTACGGCATGAAGGGCCGGAACACGTCCTGACCTTCGCGCCCACGCGCTCGGGCAAAGGCGTCGGCCTGGTGGTGCCGACGCTGCTGTCCTGGCCCGCGTCGGCCGTCATCCACGACATCAAGGGCGAGAACTGGCAGATCACCGCAGGCTGGCGCTCGCGTTTCTCGCATTGCCTGCTGTTCAACCCGACCGATGCGAAATCGGCGGCCTATAACCCACTGCTGGAAGTGCGGCGCGGCGCGCACGAAGTGCGCGACGTGCAGAACATCGCGGACATTCTGGTCGATCCCGAAGGCGCACTGGAGAAGCGCAACCATTGGGAGAAGACCAGTCACGCGCTGCTGGTCGGGGCCATTCTGCATGTGCTCTACGCGGGTGCAGACAAGACGCTGCGCGGCGTCGCCAACTTCCTATCTGACCCGGCCAGCCCCTTCGCGCTGACCTTGCACCGGATGATGACCACGCCCCACCTGGGCGATGGGCCGCATCCTGTCGTCGCTTCGGCGGCGCGCGAAGTGCTCAACAAGTCGGACAACGAGCGTTCCGGCGTGTTGAGCACCGCCATGTCGTTCCTCGGTCTGTACCGCGATCCCACGGTGGCCGAAGTCACGTCGCGCTGCGACTGGCGCATCGCCGACCTGATCGCCGCCGAGCATCCGGTGTCGCTGTATCTGGTGGTTCCGCCCTCGGACATTTCGCGGACGAAGCCGCTCATTCGCCTGATCCTCAACCAGATCGGCCGGCGCCTCACCGAATCGCTCGACGGCTCCGACGGCATCGAGCGCCGCCACAAGCTGCTGCTGATGCTCGATGAATTTCCGGCGCTGGGGCGCCTGGACTTCTTCGAGACGGCGCTGGCCTTCATGGCGGGCTACGGCATCCGCAGCTTCCTCATTGCGCAGTCGCTCAACCAGATCGACAAGGCGTATGGGCAAAACCACTCCATCCTCGACAACTGCCATGTGCGCGTGACGTTCGCCACGAACGACGAGCGCACCGCCAAACGGATTTCCGAGACGCTGGGCACGGCCACCGAGCTGCGCGCCCAGCGCAACTACGCGGGCCACCGGCTCGCGCCGTGGCTGGGCCACCTGATGGTGTCGCGCCAGGAAACCGCGCGCCCGCTGCTGACGCCGGGCGAAGTCATGCAGCTTCCGCCTGACGAGGCCGTGGTGATGGTGTCCAGCGTAGCGCCGATCAAGGCGAAGAAGCTGCGCTACTACGCGGACGCCAATTTCAAGCGTCGCGTGCTGCCACCGCCCACGCTAGCGGACGGGCAGTACGCAGACGCGCCGCCGTCGCGGCCCGACGACTGGAGCGGGCTGGCGATTCCGTCCGTGCCCGCTGCGCCTGCCACGGCATCCGCCGATGGCCTGGAGAACTTGGCTTCGG
>NZ_BAZI01000209.1 GCF_001310775.1 Stenotrophomonas pictorum JCM 9942 | reverse complement strand
GGCGACACCGGCAACGCGGCGACGGGCGGAACGGTCGAGGGGGGCAAGCGGCGATCGGCTCATGTGTGGATCCTGTGGGTCGATGTCGGTACGGCAAAAAGGGTGGCCCGGCGAACCGGGCCGCTGATACCCGACCCATCGGGGGATGGAGAGAGTGCCGGGATCAGTAAACGGATCAGGCCCGCAACGGCACCGCCCAACACCGGCATCACCGGGACTGGAAAAGCGTCATCACACGAACCTGTAAAGCAAGCAACGTGTTGATCAGACAGGGAAACCAAGCATGAAACAGTGCCGCCGCAGACAGCCGTGACTGCGTTTGCATCGCTCCAGATTCAGACCCTGATGAATTTAGATCGATCCAAGTAAACCGCGCAATTCCCGTATTTGCATTCTGCGGCGCAACATCCCGCCGCGACGACGGGCGCCGCCGCCCGTCCGGCGCTTGCCGATTCCCGGCCCGGCAGGGCTTGCGCATTTCCGCCCCGACCCGGCCATTTCGGCAATGGACAACGCGCCGCGCGGCAACGATCATTGCCGCCTTATTGCGCAGCAGCATGCACACAGCAAAGGGCTGTGCTAAAAAATCTACCACCAATAGTTTAGATCGATCCAAATCGACAAGTCACTACCGATCGAAAAATTTCAGGGAACCGCCACGTCCGGCACCACCGTCATCCGGGCCGAACGCGACGGCTTCACCGCGCTGTCCCCCCCCTGAATTTTTAGATCGATAAAAATTTTTTACACAAACACCGAATTCAATCCAGGAGAGGGAGAGAGCGCCATGAAACACAAATCACTGCTGCACAGCCGCGACACATTGTCCGCGGCGATCGCCACCGCACTGTTCGCCGTGGCCATGGTTCCGGCCAGCGCGTTCGCACAGGACGCCGCTGCCGATGCCACCACGCTCGACAGCGTCACCGTCACCGGCTACCGCTACGCGATCGAGAAGAGCCTGGAGCAGAAGCGCGACGCCAACGCCGTGGTCGAAGTGATCACCGCCGAAGACGTGGGCAAGTTCCCGGACAAGAACGTGGCCGACGCGCTGCAGCGCGTGCCGGGCGTGATCATCAGCCGCAGCGGTGGCGAAGGTAAGAACGTCAGCGTGCGCGGCCTGGCCTCGGACCTGACCCTGACCCAGCTCAACGGCAACTTCGTCGCCTCCTCGGAAACCAACAACGAAGCCTCGCGCTCGTTCAACTACACCCTGCTGCCGTCGAACATGCTCTCGGCCGCCGAGCTGTACAAGACCCCGGAAGCCCGCATCGACGAAGGCGGCATCGGCGGCACCGTGATCCTGCGCACCCGCCGTCCGCTGGACATGGAATCCAACTCCGGCTTCGCTTCGGTCGAGTACACCTCCTCCGATACCAGCAGCGGCGTCGACCCGCAGGCCTCGGCGATGTATTCCTGGCACAGCGATGACGAGCGTTTCGGCGTGCTGGTCGGCGCGACCAAGCAGAACCGCAACAACCGCAGCATGGAAGTCAGCACCGAAGACTGGCAGTGGTACAGCGACCGCGTCGATGGCAACGGCAACATCATCAACGACTTCGTCTGGAACCAGGCCGGCACGCCCAGCCACCGTCCGGTCGACGTCAACGGCAATCCGCTGAGCGGCGTCAACAAGTTCTGGGGCGCCTCGGGCATCTATGACCAGAACGGCGGCCACTACTCCGGCTTCTTCATGCCGACCTCGGTCAACTTCGCGGTCAAGGACGAGAAGCGTGAGCGCACCGGCGGCCAGCTGACGTTCCAGTTCAAGCCTGTCGACAACGTCACCATGACCGCCAACTACTTCCGCTTCGAGCTGGAAGGCAACTACACCCAGAACATGCTCAAGGTGCCGGAATGGAACCTGGCGCGCGTGGCCGGTGACGGCAACTGGGAAACCGGCCGCCTGCTCAACGGCTTCACCCTGGATCCGAGCGGCACCATCGTCACCGGTGCCGAATACGAGAAGCTGGCCGGCAAGACCTACATCTGCAGCGAAGACCAGGCGGCGGCCGCCGGCCTGCCGGGCGGCGGCTGGGGTCCGGACGACTGCACCGTGCCGACCCCGCAGCTGACCGGCACCTACAGCCGCGAGAAGGCGCTGTCGCAGACCGCCGACCTGTCCATCGACTGGGACATCAGCACGCTGTGGAAGGCCAGCTTCGGCGGCGGCCGCACCTGGTCCGAGGGTGGTCCGTCGATGAGCTTCCGCACCGCCGCCAAGCCGCGCCGCAAGGTCGATGGCCAGTGGCAGGCCGGCAACCAGTTCACCTCCTGGGACATCACCGGCACCCCGTCGGTGCAGTTCTCGCCGGACCTGCAGGACCAGCTGATGGCGGGCGTGGCCGAGATCGACACCGGCTCGACCGATTCGTCGTGGATGCAGACGAGCATGGAGCAGAACCACTTCCAGGCCGACTTCACCAAGCTGTTCGAGGCCGGCTGGCTGGATTCGATCCAATTCGGCACCAAGTACAGCGACAGCAAGATCCACCGCAACACCGGCAACACCTACTGGGTGTGCCCGGGTACCGATCCGAGCAACTACGACGACAACCGCTACCAGGCGGGCTGTGATCCGACCGCCGGCGACGCCCAGCCGGGCTTCTTCCTGTCCAAGCCGATCGGCAACATCGCCGGTGGTTTTGACGCCAACATCTTCCCGGGCATCAACTACCCGGCCTACATCGAGTACCTGAACAACAAGTACGGCGGCATGCACAACCGCCGCGAGTCGGACTTCGTCTACAACGTCGAAGAGAAGGTCAACTCCGGCTACTTCCAGGCCAACTTCCGTACCGAGCGCCTGCGCGGCAACGTCGGCCTGCGCGTGGCCCGCACCAAGCAGCACGCCGAGTCGAGCGATTCGGTCGAGCGTTTCAACGACTATTTCGCCGACAACGCCAGCGGTGCGCCGATGGCCTGTACCGATCCGGCCGCCGCCGGCCTGGTCGGTCACACCTGCGAAAGCGGTTTTGTGCGTCTGCCCGACGCGCTGGCCCGCGAGAAGAGCTACGTGATGGCCTCGCTGGACAAGACCTACACCGACATCCTGCCCAGCTTCAACATCGCCTGGGACATGACCGACAACGTGGTGCTGCGTGGCGCCGCCTCCAAGGTCATCGCCCGTCCGAGCTACACCTCCATCGCCTACCCGGGCGGCCTGACCTATTACTCGGAGGAGTACAGCAACGACCGTCGCGTCGCCGGCGGCGCGCCGAACCCGGGCTGGTACGGTTCGGGCAGCAACAAGGGCCTGGATCCGTTTGAAGCCATCCAGTACGACCTGAGCGTGGAGTGGTACTTCCAGCCGGGCGCCGTGGCCGGTCTGGGCGTGTTCCGCAAGGATGTGAAGAACTTCACCGTGCCGGTGGTGCGTGACCTGCAGATGTCGGTCGACGGCCAGACGGTGACCGTGCAGAACTACTCCACCCAGGCCAACGGCCGTGATGGCGTCTCGCAGGGTATCGAAGCGTACGGCCAGTACACCTTCGATTTCGGTCTGGGCTTCCAGGCCAACTACACCTACAACGACACCAACCTGGCTTCGGTGGAGATCGATGGCGAGAACATCGGCTCCTCGCCGCTGGTGGGCAGCGCCAAGAACCAGGCCAACTTCACCGTGTTCTACGAGAACAGCAAGTTCCTCGCGCGTGCCTCGTACAACCGCCGTGGTGAAATCGTCGGTGGCCTCAACAACGGCTTCACCTCCTACTCCGAGCCGTACGACCAGCTGGACCTCAACGCGGCCTACAACATCCGCGAGGACCTGACGGTGACCGCCTCGGTACTGAACGCCACCAAGTCCGAACAGCGCGTGCACCTGGGCAACGACACCAAGGCGCGCCTGCTGTCCAACAGCTACACCGGCCGCCAGCTGTACCTGGGCCTGAACTTCAAGTTCTAAGCCCCGGCTCCCGTACCTTCGGGTGCGGGACCTGCAACACCCGACAGCCGCGCTGGCTCCAGCGCGGCTGTTTTTTGCCGATCGCCTGCCGCGTGCCGATCGATACGGTGCGCCCGCGTGCTTACGTCAGCGGCGTCATCACCGCGGTCCGATAGGCCGGGCGCTGCTGCAGCCGTGCATACCAGGCGGCCAGATGCGGCAGCTCCGGGCGCTGGATGGGCATCTGGAACCACGCATAGGCGAAGGCCCCCAGCGGGATATCGCCCATCGCGAAGCGCTCGCCCGACAGCCATGGCCGCTGTGACAGTTCGGCATCGGCCAGCGCCAGCAGCTCGCCACAGCGCAGCAGCGCGGCGGCGATCCGCACTTCATCGCGATCGGCCGGCGCGGTACGCACCACGCCCCAGAACAGGTCGCGGAAGGCCACCGCGAAGCTCGAGCTGGTCCAATCCATCCACTTCTCGCTCTGCGCGCGTTCGGCCACCTCTTCCGGATACAGGCTGCCCAACGCATAGCGCGCGGCCAGATAGCGCACGATGGTGTTCGATTCCCACAGCGGCAGGCCGTGATCCTCGATCACCGGCACCAGACCGTTGGGATTCATCGCCCGGTATGCGGCCGTATGCGTGCCGCCAAAGGCGCCGCCGACCTCGATCGATTCATAGGGCAGGCCGATCTCCTCGACACACCACAGCACCTTGCGCACGTTGCTGGAATTGCGCCGTCCCCAGATTTTCAGCATCTGTGTCCCTCCCGTGGTGTGAGCGGCTCCCTCATGCCGGCGTTCAGCGCGCGCCCTTGCGCGGCAGCACCCGCACCGAGCTGGTCTTGCCTTCCTTCTTCAGCTCGAACAGGCCCACCGCCGCCAGCAGATCACTGAGCTTGCGGTAGCCGTAATTGCGCGAATCAAACGAGGCGCGGTTGGCGATCTGGTTGCCCACCGCGCTGAGCTTGGCCCAGCCCTGGTCATCGGCGGCCGCATCGATCGCACCGCGCAGCAGATTGAGCAGGCGGCTGTCACCGCGCAGCTCGTTGCCCGGCCGTGGCGTGATCGGTGCAGCCGGGGCCGGATCGCCGGTGGCGTCAGCC
>NZ_BAZI01000208.1 GCF_001310775.1 Stenotrophomonas pictorum JCM 9942 | reverse complement strand
CAGAATATCGGTCCGGCCCAGCGGGAACATCGGCAGCATCGCCACCGCCCAGCCTTGGCTGCCGCGGATCAGACCCAGTCGCCTGATCCAGACCCCAGCGCGGTGATCGCGCAGCAGCTGGGAATGCGCAAAGCCGGGGGCGAACCCGCGTCGACAGCAGGGCCTGGCGTCAGCGCCGCAACGCGGCAATGGCCAGCAGCACCCACCCGCCCATCAGCAACATGCCGCCCGCGGGCGCCAGCCGCGTAGTCCAGCCCGCCAGCACCCCGGCGGCCAGACTGCCGGAAAACAGCAGCACCCCCAGCAGCAGCACGTACAGCGCACTTCGCCCCAGGGTGTTCAGCGAGGCCGGGCCGAGTATCGCCAGCACTGCGCCATGCCCGAACAGGTACAGCGCGGCAGTGTTGAGGTTCGACTGCGCCAGTGGCTCATTGAGCCCATGTGACGCGTAGGCCGAAAGACCGATGGCCAGCGCCGCCAGCAGCCCGCCACTGAACGCCAGGAAAGAAGATTTGCGCGCACGTCGTTCCAGCCCCAGCATCATTCCACTTCTCCACTTGCGCCTTGGCGCGGCTCAAAAAAAAACGCGCCGCAAGAAGCGGCGCGTTTCAGGGCAGATCAGTTCATCCGCTGTGACAGCGAATTACTTCACCGACCAGTAAACGTCATACGTACCGTCAGTGGTGAACGCCTTGTCGACGCCTCCCTTCCAGGATTCGTACGGACGGTCGATCACTTCGTTGCCGTGGGTGGTCGCCCAGGCACGCAGTGCGTTGCGCGCGATATCCAGGCCCGCCATGTGACCGGCGTAGGAAGCGAAGGACGAACGGTGCGCCGGAACGTGCGAATACGTCACCGGGTTGCCGGCCGGAATCTTCACGTTCAACTTGCCGTCGGTCGCAGCCACCGCGGCCGGAGCTTCGATCTTGGCAGCATCACCTTCCTGCTTGTCGGCAGCGGCGGCGGCACCACTCTTCTTGCGGACCGGCTGGGCCACGTCGAAGGCGTACTTGTCAGCGGCAAAGTCGGTGGTGACGATGCGCACCGGACCGGCAGCTTCCAGGCCATTGGCCTCCATCGTGCGCTTGATCCATTCCTGGTTGTCCTGGATGGACTTGCGGATGGTGTCGTTGTTGCGATCGATGTTGCCGGCATTGACGACCAGCAGATCCTCGGCCGGAACGTCAACGATCTTCAGATCGGTCAACGGGGCTTCGGCAGCGCGGTAGTCGACGTTCGGCACCGTCGCCAGCATGTTGGCCATGCGTGACAGACCCAGCTTGACGTCATCACCGATATGGCGGCTCACGTACAGGCCAGCGTAACGACCAAACAGGTCCATGCCGTACTTGACGGAGTAGTCCTGGGTGATCTTGACGTTGCGGTCGTTCTTGCCGGTCGGCTCAAGAGTGAAGGTGGTGACCTTGTCGTGGCCCCGGGTCGGGTCCTCGATGGCGATACGCACCAGCTTGTTCTTTTCGCTTTCCTTGATTTCCCAGCTGCCGCTACCCAGCGCGCTGTCCTTGGAGCTGTAATCCAGGCGGGCACCGACGCCGGCCTCCGGACCGCTGAGCTTCAGTTCCATGCCCTTGTCGCGCAGCACCAGCGGATTCCAGTCCTTGAAACGGCGCAGGCTGTTGACCGTGTCATACACGATCGTCATCTTGCGGTTGGTTTCGATGCTTTCAGAAATATGGCGCTCGCCCGGCAGGCACACGCCAATGATGACGAACAGGCCAGCCACGATCCCCAGGGCAATCAGGAACTCGATAATACGGGTCATTCAGAGAGTCTCCGTGGCCGATCCCACGGCCGGGTTGATTGAAGCGAAGCCCCCATCCTATCAGGCTTTGCGCAGGTTGTTGACTGAATTGACGCACCGGTTTCCCTGCCTGGTACGGAACATGGGTTGAGGGCTGCAAAGCGCGGCGTTCCGCTCCCGGATCAGGAGCCCCGCCACCTGCGGACCCGACACGGCCGAGGGCCGGTTGCGGCTATTTTCCATCCTCACCGGACCCTAACGCCAGCACGGAAACCGGCCGGGCCCGATTTTTCACTCCCACCACTTCAGACCAGCTGGAGTTCGAAGGCTTTGAGCACCGCCCGCGTGCGGTCGCGCACCCCCAGCTTGGACAGGATGTTGGACACGTGGTTCTTGATGGTGCCTTCGGCCACGCCCAGCGAGTTGGCGATCTCCTTGTTGGAGAAGCCGCTGGCCATCAGCCGCAGGATTTCGGTCTCGCGGTCGGTGAGCGGATCGGGCCGGTCCAGGCTGACAAATTCGTTGCGCATGTGCTCCAGCCCCGACAGCAGCCGCTGGGTGACGGCCGGCTGCACCAGCGAGCCGCCATCGGCGACAGTGCGGATCGCACCGACCAGCTGCTCCAGGGTCACATCCTTGAGCAGATAGCCCTTGGCCCCGGCCTTGAGCCCGGCCAGCACCAGCTGGTCGTCATCGAAGGTCGTCAGGATGATCGCCGGCGGCAACTGGCCCAGCCGCGACAGCGTCTGCAGCGCCTCCAGGCCGGACATCACCGGCATGCGCATGTCCATCAGCACCACATCGGGCGCGACCTGCGGAATGATCTCCACCGCCTGGCGGCCATCGGTGGCCTCGGCCACCACCTCGATACTGTCATCCAGCGCCAGCAGCGAACGGATGCCCTGCCGTACCAGGGTTTGGTCATCGACCAGGCAGACACGGATCATCAACTCACTCCTTGGGGCCCGGAGGCCAGCATCATATTGGTTACGCCCGGCAATGAGGCGCGAAGACGGAAGCCCTCACCGCGCCGCATGGACACCTCCAGCGCCCCCCCATATTGAACCAGGCGCTCACGCATGCCACGCAGACCGTTGCCCGGCAGTATCTCGTCCACCTCGCCACCGATCCCGTCATCATGCGCGACGATCACGACCTGGCCATCTTCCCGATGGACCCGGATCCACAGGTTGCGGGCACCGGCGTGGCGCACCGCGTTGGTGATGATCTCCTGGGTACAGCGCAGCAGCACATGGGCGCGCTCGGGGTCCTCCACGTTCAACGGCTCGTCCATCTCCAGATGGATGTCCAGCGAGGGCACCCGCTCGGTCAGCGGCCGCAGCGCCGCCGCCAGATCGATCGCGCCGCTCTCCCGCAGCTGGCTCACAGCTTCGCGCACGTCGGTCAACAACAGTTTGGCCAGCGTATGCGCCTGACGGACATGCTCCTGGGCCTGGCCCTCGGTGATATGTCCGGCCACCTCCAGATTCAGGCTCAGCGCGGTCAGGTGGTGGCCCAGCAGATCATGCAGCTCGCGCGAGATGCGGGTGCGCTCATTGACCCGGGCGCTTTCGGCCAGCAATAGACGGGTGGCCCGCAGCTCCGCATTCAGCCGGCGCTGCTCCTCCCGCGCCTGGGTCTGCTGGCGCGCCACCAGGCTGGTGACGAACAGGAACATGGAGAAACCGCCGTACAGCAGCGACTGCAGCAGGGCCTCGAACAACGGCAGGCCGAGGATCAGGTTGTAGACCGGGAACACCGCCAACTGGCTCAGGACCAGCCAGACGATCCCCACCCGCTTGCTCAGCAGCCACGGAATCACCCCGGCGGCCACCATCATCAGGATGCTGCCCAGGCCGGTGGCCGAGAGATAACTCACCGCCAGCGCCGAAACCGTCAGCACCAGCAGCACCGTGCGGTCATACCAGTTGGTATGGCCGGAGGCTTTCAGCCCGCGGGTGAGCCAGAAGTAGCAACCGCCGAACACCAGATAGGCCACAAACAGCCATGCCGCCTCTCCGGCCGCCGGCTGCGCCACGCCCTCCTCCGGCGCGTACTGGGTGTAGATCAACGGCAGGCTGACCAGCGCCCAGGTGAAAAGGCCGGCCAGGCGGAGAACGCGGGTGTGGCTGAGGTATCCCAACATCCCGGCATAGTAAGGATATGCGGCAGGTTGCGCCCTCCCTCGGAAGTCATGCCCGCGTCGGCTCGCCCGGCTCCGGCCACCCATGCGATAATTGGCCGCACAGCCTCCACAGGCCGACCGTTTTACCCCACGGAGTCACAATGTCGATTGTCATCCGCGACGTGCTCGAGCATGAGCTCGATTCCGTTCTGGCACTGAACAACAATGCCGGCTTGGCGATCCTCCCGCTGGACGCGGCAAAACTCCGCCGTTTCTACGAAACCGCCGAATATTTCCGGGTGGCCGAGCGCGATGGCAACCTGGCCGGGTTCCTGGTCGGCTATGGCAGCGGCAGCGCCCATGACAGCTGCAACTACGCGTGGTTCCAGCAGCGCTATCCCAGCTTTTTCTATATCGACCGCATCGTGGTGGCCAGCCGTCGCCGTGGCGGTGGCGTGGGCCGCGCGTTCTATGCCGATGCGCAGAGCTATGCGGAACTTCGCTATCCACAGATGGCCTGCGAGGTGTTCCTGGACCATGGCGCCGACGCCGCACTGCTGTTCCATGGCAGTTTCGGCTTCCGCGAAGTCGGCCAGAACACCATGCCCGACGTGGACGTGCGCACCAGCATGCTGCTCAAGGACCTGTGCAGCTACGAATGGGTGCATCAAACCTATGGCGACAACCTGCCCGACGTACCGTGGGTAGGCCACACACGCCGACCGCTGCAGCAGCGGCCGACGGGAACTTGAGATGGCAGTGAATTTGGATTTCGAACAGGCGGGTGAACTGAAAATCGGGCAGGTCGGCATTGCCAACCTGCGCATCCGCACCCTGGATGTGGAGCGCCTGAGCCAGGAAATGCGCGATCGCGTCACCCGCGCCCCGAAGCTGTTCGGGCGCGCGGCGGTGATTCTGGATTTCGGCGGGCTCAGCCAGGTGCCGGATCTGGCGACCGCACAGGCCCTGTTGAACGGACTGCGTGAGGCTGGCGTGCTGCCGGTGGCATTGGCCTATGGCACCCAGGACACCGAAGTGCTGGCCCAGCAGCTGGGGCTGCCCCTGCTGGCCAAGTTCCGCGCCCAGTACGAGCGCGCCGATGCCGAACCGGCCGCAGCGCCCGCGC
>NZ_BAZI01000207.1 GCF_001310775.1 Stenotrophomonas pictorum JCM 9942 | reverse complement strand
CCAGATCCGGCTGCGCGGCGACCGCATCGGCCGGCAGCGTCCACGGCTCGATTCGCAGCGCCAGCGCAGGTGCGCTCGCGTGGGCAGAGCGGGACCGGTCCGGACCGGAGCAGGCGCCCAGCAGCAGGCCCATCACGACGAGGGAAGCGGCAACGATACGCATCGGCGCAGGATAGCCCCCTCGTTACCAACGATGGTTGCCGCTGCGCGCGGTGGCCGCTACTGTCGGCGGCTGTTCTGAAGGTCTGCTGGAGTTTTCGATGACGCGTAAACCGCTTGCCGCCACGCTGGCGCTGGGGATGGGCCTGGCCGCTGCGGCCAATGCCAACGAGGCATGTGGATGCCCACGCAGCTGCCGGAGTTGGCCAGGACGCTGAAGGTGGCCGGTTTCAAGGGCGATCCGAAGCAGCTGGCCGATGTCACCGCGCCGCCGCTCAGTGCGGTGGTGCGGGTCGGCGGTGGCACCGGCGCGTTCGTCTCCGGCGATGGCCTGCTGCTGACCAACCACCATGTCGCCTATGGCGTGATCCAGTACAACGCGACCAAGGACCACAACACCATCGACGAGGGCTTCATCGCCCGCGGCCGCGATGATGAGCGCGCGGCCAATCCCGATTACCGGGTGCTGGTGACGGTGGGCTTCGACAAGGTCACCGACGAGGTGCTCAAGGACGCGCGCGGCAAGACCGGTCGCGGTTATTACGACGCAGTGGAAAATGCGCGCAAGCGCATCGTCGCCGACTGCGAGGCCGAAGCCGCCGTGCGCTGCTCGGTGGCCAACATGTACTACGGCAGCGATTTCTACCGCATCCGCCAGCTGGAGCTGACCGACATCCGCCTGGTCTATGCACCGCCGCGTGCGATCGGCAATTACGGCGACGAGATCGACAACTTCATGTGGCCGCGGCACACCGGTGACTTCACCCTGCTGCGCGCCTACGTCGGCAAGGACGGCAAGCCGGCCCCGTACAGCAAGGACAACGTGCCGTACCAGCCGCCGGCGCACCTGAAGATGGCGCTGGATGGCCCCAGGGAAGGCGACTACGCGATGCTGGCCGGTTACCCGGGCACCACCTACCGGCTGCGCACCGCCGACGAGTTTGCCAACCAGATCGATACCGTGCTGCCGCGCCGCGTGGAGGTGTTCCAGCAGCTGATCGACACTATCGAGGCGGTCGGCAAGGGCAATGCCGATGCCCGCACGCGCTACGCCTCGCAGCTGCAGTCGCTGAAGAACAACCGCAAGCGTGCCGCCGGTGAACTGGAAGGCCTGTTGCGCAGCGACGCCAAGGCCCAGCGCGCCGCTGACGAACAGGCGATGCTGGCCGCCACCGACGCCAGCTACAAAGCCGACATCGATGCGTTGTTCGCCTCGCTGGCGGAGGAGCGGGCCGTGGGCGAGCGCGAGCTGCTGGTTGGCTTGATGTCCAGCCAGACCCAGTTGCTGCGTTCGGCGCTGCTGCTGGAGCGGCTGCGCATCGAATCGGCCAAGCCCGATGCCGAGCGCGAGAGCGGCTACCAGCAGCGCGACCAGGCGCTGATCGAAGGCGTGCTCAAGCAGGTGCAGCGCCGCTACGACCCGACGGTGGAGAAGGCCATCCTCACCGCGCTGCTGACCCGCTACCAGCAGCTGCCCGACGACCAGCGCGATGCGCATTACGACAACCTGTTCGGGCGCACCCCGGCCGAGTTGGCCAAGCACCTGGACGAGCTGTACGCACAGACCACGCTGGGGGATGAGGCACAGCGGCTGTCGCGCTTCGAGGCCGCGCGCAAGGGCGGTTTCATCGAGTCCGACCCGCTGGTCTCGGTGGCCTCGGCGCTGGTGATGGCGCAACTCAACGACGAGCGGCAGAGCAAGGAGCGCCAGGGCGAGCAGCTGCGCCTGCGTCCGTCCTACATGCAGGCGCTGTTCGCCTGGCGTGCCAAGCAGGGCCGTGCGGTCTACCCCGATGCCAACAGCACCCTGCGCATCAGCTATGGCAAGGTCGAGGCGCTGCACCCGCGTGATGCGGTCAGCTACGCGCCGGTGACCACGGTGGCCGGCATCGTCGAGAAGAACACCAACACGGTGCCGTTCGATGCGCCCAAGCCGCTGCTGGCGGCCATCGCCAAGGGCGATTTCGGCAGCACTGCCGATCCGGCGCTGAAGACCCAGACGGTCAACTTCCTGACCAACCTGGACACCACCGGCGGCAACTCCGGCTCGCCGGTGCTCAATGCCAAGGGCGAGCTGATCGGCCTGAACTTCGATTCCAACTGGGAATCGGTCAGCGCCAGCTGGTGGTTCGATCCGCGCTACAAGCGGGCCGTGCATGTGGACATGCGCTACCTGCGCTGGCTGCTGGCCAAGGTCTACCCGGCACCGGAGCTGCTCAGGGAAATGGGCGTCCCGGCCGAGTAAGCAGACAGAAGGGGAGCGGTCATCGCTCCCCTTCTTCGTTGCCGTCGGGGCACGGGCGACCAAAGAAGGGGCGTAATTGGAATTACGCTACGCTAGAATCCCTGAATACGCAGGCTCCCCTCTCCCGCTTGGCCTGCGCCCAGGAGCCGGTTGTCGTGCAACAGAACGCAGTAAGCGGTGCGCGGGGCCAGCTGGCGCTTGCACCGCTGCGGATATGGATTGTCGGCGATAGCGAAATCGTCCAGCCGCTGGAGTGCCACGGCGCCCAGCAGACCCAGCTCAACCCGCAGGCCAGGCGCATCAGCGACGAGGCGATCCATGCCGACCTGGCGTCGTACGAGGCCACGCAGGGCCGGATCCAGGCGCTCAACGACGGCGGTCGCCCGATCCGCGACTACCACCTGTCCAAGGCGCAGTGCTGGCTGGACGTGTCCTTCCACGAATACACCCGCAACGACCGCAGCGCGTTCCCGCAGGAAGCGCTGACCGAGTCGGAGAAGCTGATCGTGGACATGGAGAACGGGGTTTCGCCGATCCCCACCGACACCGCCCTGGTCAACGACGCCAAGCACCTGCGCGCCGACCTGTGGCAGCGGCTGAAGGTCATCCATGGCACGCCGGGCTTTGCCTGCGCCGCGCAGAAGGTGGCCTGCGGCGAGGTCGAGCTGGTGCACGCCGGCAACGAGTTCAACCAGCAGCAGTGGCGCCACTCCAAGCCCTACATCCAGATCGCCGAGGACCTGGTCAACGAGGCCGAGGCCGCCGCGCGCCTGTGCGGTGTCGATCCGGGCGGTCCGGTCGCAGGTCCGGCCCCGGTAATGGGCCCGCTGATCGCCAATGTCGTGTTCGAGTTCGACCGTGACCAGTACCGCGACATCCGCACCTACTCGCTGGAAAGCGTGGACCGTGCACTGGCCACCATCGAGAGCGAGAAGCGCGAGTTGGCCGGGGTGACCCTGGTCGGTCATGCCGACCGCATGCAGGGCCGCGGTTTCGACTACAACCAGGGCCTGTCGCAGCGGCGGGCGCAGACCGTGCGCGAGCTGCTGATCGGCCGTGGTATCGATCCGGCCCGGATCAGCTACGAGTACCGCGGCGACACCCAGCAGGTGCAGCAGTGCGACGGCGTGAAGCCGCGTGCGGCCTTGCTGGAATGCCTGCTGCCCAACCGCCGCGTGGAAGTGCAGTTCCAGCTGGCGCAGTAATTCCGCGCCCGCGCTTCCCCGCCAACGCCCCGGTCCTGCCGGGGCGTTGCGTTTGCGGCCGTGCACAGGGCCCTTGCAGGAAGTACCGCTGCCGGCGTGTGCGTCGCCTCCATTCAGCAGCGGGGCAGGGGCGTGGCGACCGGCGGAATGGCTACACTGGGCGCGCTCCGTCGCACGGGATGTGTTCTTGGTCTCCAGCTGGATCCTGCTACTGGTCTCACTCGGCTATGCCGCGCTGCTGTTCGGCGTGGCCTGGTGGGGTGACCGCCGTCCGCTGTACCCGGACCGGCCGTGGCTGCGGCCGGTGGTCTACAGCCTGGCGCTGGCGGTGTACTGCTCGTCGTGGACCTTCTACGGTGGCGTCGGCAGCGCGGTGCGCTATGGCGTGGGCTACCTGCCGATCTATCTGGGTCCGCTGCTGATGCTGATCTTCGGCTGGCGCATCATCGAGCGGCTGGCGCTGATCGCGCGCAGCGAGAACGTGGTCTCCATCGCCGACTTCATCTCCTCGCGTTTCGGCCGCTCGCGGCGGTTGGCGGCGCTGGTGGCGCTGATCGCGCTGGTCGGCGTGGTGCCGTATCTGGCGCTGCAGTACAAGGCGGTGGCGATGAGCCTGCAGGTGCTGACCGGCAATGCCGCCGGCAGCGGTGTGTTCACCGATCCGGCGCTGTATGTGGCCCTGCTGATGGCGCTGTTCGCGATCCTGTTCGGCACCCGCCAGGTCGATGCCACCGAGCACCACTACGGGATGATGCTGGCGATCGCGCTGGAATCGATGATCAAGCTGCTGGCGATCGTGGCGGTGGGTGTGTTCGCCTATGTCTGGCTGGCCGACCGTGGCGATTCGGTGGTGCGCTCGGCCCGCGCCCTGTTCGAGGGCATGCCACCGGTGGGTTTCGTCTCGCAGACCCTGCTCAGTTTCCTGGCGCTGATCTGCCTGCCGCGGCAGTTCCACGTGGCGGTGGTGGAATGCGCCGATGCCGGCGACGTGCGCCGCGCGCGCTGGATGTTCGGCGGCTATCTGGTGCTGATCTCGCTGATGATCGTGCCTATCGCCAGCGCCGGCGCGGCCCTGTTCGGCACCGGTCTGGCGTCCGATGACACCCTGGTGCTGGCGCTGCCGATGGCCGGCGGCAACACCGCGCTGGCGCTGGTGGCCTATGTCGGCGGCTTCTCCGCGGCCACCGGCATGGTCATCGTCTCCTCGATCGCGCTGGCGACGATGATCAGCAACGACCTGGTGATGCCGCTGCTGCTGCGGCGCAGTGGCGACCACCGCGAAGCGGCCAGCGTCGCCTCACGGGTGCTGTGGATCCGCCGCCTGGCGATCCTGCTGCTGGCGCTGGTGGCCTACGGCTATTACCGCGGCAGCAGCAACGACACCATGCTCGCCACTTACGGCTGATGGCGTTCGCGGCGGTGGCGCAGTTCGCCCCGGGCC
>NZ_BAZI01000206.1 GCF_001310775.1 Stenotrophomonas pictorum JCM 9942 | reverse complement strand
CCCTGTCGGTGGCGCTGGCCCCGATCCTGCCGCCGGTGCCGGTGTGGAACGGCTTCGACGCCGCCACCGTGCTGACCATCGCCCGCGAGCTGGCGGTCGGGGTGTCGATCGGCTTCCTGCTGCGGCTGATCTTCGAAGCCGGCGCGATGGCCGGCGAAATGGTCGCGCAGGGCACCGGGCTGGCGTTTGCGCAGATGAACGATCCGATGCGCGGCGGCAGCTCCGGCGTGATCGGGCAATGGTTCTACCTGCTGTTCGGCCTGCTGTTCTTCACCGCCAATGGCCACCTGGCGCTGATTTCCCTGTTGATGGACAGCTACAAGGCCCTGCCCATCGGCACCGCCCTGCCCGATCCGCACGCCATGGCGGCGCTGGCGCCCACCCTCGCATTGCAGATCTTCCGTGGCGCACTGACGCTGGCGTTGCCGCTGACGGTGGCCATGCTGGCGGTCAATCTGGCCTTCGGCGTGCTGGCCCGCGCGGCCCCGGCGTTGAACCCGATCCAGTTGGGCCTGCCGGTATCCCTGCTGCTGGGCATGCTGCTGCTGGCGCTGCTGGCCGGTGAAATGGGACCGCCGGTGCAACGCCTGCTCGACACCGCCTTCGATACCGCCCGCCAGGTCACCGGCTGATCCGGACCGGCCGAGGCCCTTTTTGCCGCGCCGATACGCCCGCCTCTTGCTTCCCCCCCCCATGGTGTAGGTAGTCTGGGAGCCGCGCGGGTACTGCCGTGACAGCGGAGCTGCCTGCCACCTCGCACCGGGACGGTGCGGTGCGCCATCTCCGGAGGGGTCCTGATGCTCGTCGGCAGCTATAACCCGTTGTTCGTCGTGCTTTCAGTTCTGGTCGCCATTCTGGCGTCATACACGGCGCTGGACATGGCCGCCCGCGTGTCCGTCGCCGATTCCCGCCGCAGCGCCGCGCTGTGGCTGCTGGCCGGCAGCGGCGCGATGGGTGCGGGTATCTGGTCGATGCACTTCATCGGCATGCTCGCCTTCCGCCTGCCAATCCCGGTGGGCTATGACCTGTGGCTGACGCTGCAATCGCTGCTGGTGGCCATCGCCAGCGCGCTGTTCGCGCTGTGGCTGGTCTCGCGCCCGACCCTGCCGCATCTGCGGCTGGCGCTGGGCGCGCTGCTGATGGGAATAGGCATCGCCTGCATGCATTACCTCGGCATGACCGCCCTGCGCATGCATCCGCAGATCGAGTACGACCGTTTCTGGTTCGCGCTGTCCATCGTGATCGCCGTTGCCGCCTCCTGGAGCGCGTTGTTCATCGCCTTCCGCCTGCGCGCCAGCGACCACCCGCTGCCGGCGCGTCTGGCCGCCGCTATCGTGCTGGGGCTGGCGATCGTCGGCATGCACTACACCGGCATGGCCGCGGCGCATTTTGCCGAGGGCAGTGTCTGCGCCGCGGCCGGTACGGGCGGGCTGCCAACCGAATGGCTGGCCGCCTTCGTGGTGGTGGTATCGGTCGCGGTGATCGGCGTGACGCTGCTGGTCTCGCTGCTGGAACAACGTACCCGGAGCCGGCTGCTGCACCTGCGCAACTCGATGCTGGCCGCCTCGCTGGACGACGCGCGCAAGGAGCTGTTCCACGCCAACCTGCACGACCCGCTGACCGGCCTGCCCAACCGCCAGCGGGCGCTTGAACGGATCGACCAGCAGATCGCCAGCGCCCGCGACGCCGGCCACAGCCTGGCCGTGCTCTCGCTGGATCTGGACGAGTTGCGCCAGATCAACGGCGCCTTCGGCCATCATGTCGGAGACACCGTCCTGGTAGGCGTGTCCGAACGCCTCAGGCAGCTGATGTGCGCCGGGGATCTGGTCGCCCGGCTCGGGGGCGACCAGTTCGTGATCGCCACGCCGATCGAGGACGAGCCGGCGGCCAGACGACTGGCCGAGCGCGTCATCACCGCGATCAACACCCTGCGCGTGGGCGGCCGCGACATGCGCGTGACCTGCAGTATCGGCGTGGCCCTTCTCAGCGCCGACACCGAGGCCGGCCAGTCGCTGGTATCGCTGTCGGAGATCGCGATGCGCCACGCGCAGCAGGCCGGGCGCAACATCCACGCGGTCTATGCCGAGTGGATGAAGGGCAGCGTCGAGCAGGATATCCGCCTGCTCGCGGACCTGCGCTCGGCCATCGGCACGCCGCAACTGCTGCTGCATTACCAGCCTCGCATCCATGCCAACAGCGGCCGTGTCGGCGGGGCCGAAGCGCTGCTGCGCTGGCGCCATCCCGAACATGGCCTGATCCCGTGCGAACGGGTGATCCGGCTGGCCGAGCAGCACGACCTGATGGAGCCGCTGGGCCAGTGGGTGTTGAACGAGGCCTGCCGGCAGATGCGCAGCTGGCAGGATGCCGGTCACCAGGACTGGCGGATATCGGTCAACCTGTCCAGCCGCCAGCTCGGTTCGGGCCAGCTGCTTGGCCAGGTCCGCCAGATCCTGGAGCACAACGGACTGCACCCCTCGCGCCTGATCCTTGAAATCAGCGAAAGCGTGGTGATGCACGATGCCGACACCACCTCCACCTCGTTGCGCGCGCTGGCGGCGCTGGGTATCGGCATTTCCATCGACGACTTCGGTACCGGCTACTCCAGCCTGCTGCAGCTCAAGCGCCTGCCCGCCACCGAGTTGAAGATCGACCGGGCCTTCATCCTGGCGGTGGAGGAGAGCGACGAGGATGTGGTGATCATCTCGGCCATCATCGCGCTGGGCCATGCGCTGAACATGGACGTCGTCGCCGAGGGCATAGAAACGCAGGGCCAGCGTACCTATATCGAGCGTCTGGGCTGCGACTACCTGCAAGGCAACCAGCTCGGCCAGCCGGTCAGTGCCGAAAGCTTCATGCGGCTGCATGGCGGCGTGGCGCTTCCGGCGGTGGACCACAGCGAACCCTGAGCGCCGCGGCCAGCGGAACGCTTCTTGCACGGAGACAGTAAGCTCCCCTTCCGTGCCGCGTGATGTCCGAGAACGACCAGTCCGGCGAAAAGACCGAACTTCCCACCGAAAAACGCCTGCGCGACGCCCGCGAACAGGGCAATATCCCGCGTTCGCGCGAGCTGGCCACCGCCGCGGTGTTCAGCGCGGGCGTGCTGGCCATCTACGCGATGGCCGGCACCATCGGCAGTGGCACCCGCAGCTGGTTGCGTGGTGCCCTGACCCCGGAGGCGGCGCTGTTCCGCAACCCTGACGCGCTGTTCGGGCACGCCGGCTGGCTCCTGTTGAAGTTGATGGTGGCCATTTCACCGCTGATCCTGGTGTGCGTGCTGGCCAGCTTTGTGGCCCCGGTGGTGATGGGGGGCCTGCGCGTCTCGCAGAAGGCGCTGATGCCGGATTTCAACCGGCTCAATCCGATGAACGGGCTCAAGCGGCAGTACGGCCCGGAAGCCCTGGCCGAACTGGCCAAGTCCCTGTTGCGGATCGTATTCGTCGGCACCGCCGCCGGGCTGTGCATGTGGCATGGCATGGACCGCTTGCGCGGGCTGCTGCGCATGCCGCTGGAGAGCGCGGCCAGCAGCGGGTTCGGCTTCACCTTGCAGCTGCTGCTGGCCACCGCCGGGGCGATGTGCCTGCTGGCGGCCATCGACGCGCCGTACCAGAAGTGGAACTGGCTGCGGAAGCTGAAGATGACCCGCGAGGAGCTCAAGCGCGAGCTCAAGGAAAGCGAAGGCAGCCCCGAGATCAAGGGCCGCATCCGCCAGATGCAGATGCAGCTGTCGCAGCGGCGGATGATGGAAGCGGTGCCCAGCGCCGACGTCGTCGTGGTCAACCCGACCCACTACGCGGTGGCACTGAAGTACGAAGGTGGCCGCATGAACGCGCCGACGGTGGTGGCCCGCGGTGTCGATGAGCTGGCCCTGCGCATTCGCCAGGTGGCCGACGGCAACAAGGTCGCCATCGTCTCCGCTCCGCCTTTGGCACGCGCCTTGTATAGAGAAGGGCAACTCGGCAAGGAAATTCCCGTGAGACTGTATTCGGCTGTTGCCCAGGTCCTGTCCTACGTCTACCAGCTGCGCCAGTGGCGCACCGGACCCATGCCCGCGCAACCGCCGTTCGAGGTGGATGAATTCGGCAAGGCAGGCACGCCATGAGCGTGCAATCGATGCCGTTTGGGGTGCGCCGGGCGCTGGAGATGATGCGCAACGGGCTGGGAACGCCATTGATCGTGCTGGCACTGCTGGCGATGGTGGTGATGCCACTGGCCGCGCCGGTGCTGGATGCACTGTTCACCTTCAACATCGCCATTTCGCTGATGGTGCTGCTGGCGGTGGTCTATGTGCAGCGGCCGCTGGATTTCACCATCTTCCCGATCGTGCTGCTGATCACCACGATGCTGCGGCTGGCACTGAACGTGGCCTCCACCCGGGTGATCCTGCTCAATGGCCAGAACGGCCACGAGGCGGCCGGCAAGGTGATCGCCTCGTTCGGCGAATTCGTGATCGGCGGCAACTATGCCGTCGGCATCGTGGTGTTCGCGATCCTGACCATCATCAACTTCGTGGTCATCACCAAGGGCGCCGGACGCGTGTCCGAAGTGGCCGCACGCTTCACCCTCGATGCCATGCCCGGCAAGCAGATGGCCATCGATGCCGACCTCAACGCCGGTTTGCTGACGCGCGAGGAAGCCAAGATCCGTCGCGAGGAAGTCCGCGAGGAAGCCGATTTCTACGGTGCGATGGATGGCGCCAACAAGTTCATCCGCGGCGATGCGATCGCCGGCATCCTGATCCTGTTCATCAATCTGCTCGGCGGCCTGGCCGTTGGCGTGCTGCAGCACGGCATGCCGTTCGGCGACGCGGCCGCCACCTACACCCTGCTGTCCATCGGTGACGGCCTGGTCGCGCAGCTGCCGGCGCTGCTGGTGTCCAGCGCGGTCGCACTGCTGGTCACCCGCGCCTCGCGCAAGCAGGACATGAGCCAGGCGATGATGGGCCAGGTGTTCGGCCAGTACCGTGCCCTGGCCATCGCCGCCGGCATCATCGGCCTGGTCGGCCTGGTGCCGGGCATGCCCAACGTCGCCTTCCTGACGCTGGCGGCGATTCTCGGCTTCCTGGCCTGGAAGTTCTGGAAACGTGACGGCGCCGCGGCCGCCAGCGGCGCC
>NZ_BAZI01000205.1 GCF_001310775.1 Stenotrophomonas pictorum JCM 9942 | reverse complement strand
CGCAGGCGCAGGTCGGCACCGGCAGTGCCTGGTCGCTGAAGCGGGCCAGCTGTTGCTGCAGCCACTGCCGGTTGGCGTGCAGGAACTGCTCGCCGGAGGCCAGGCTCGCGCGCAGCGGCAGGGTCAACCGCGCACCCCGCTCGTCGACGCTGAGCTTCAGA
The DNA here is from genome assembly GCF_001310775.1 of Stenotrophomonas pictorum JCM 9942. Taxonomy (GTDB): domain Bacteria; phylum Pseudomonadota; class Gammaproteobacteria; order Xanthomonadales; family Xanthomonadaceae; genus Stenotrophomonas; species Stenotrophomonas pictorum. Next base: position 4,959 of record NZ_BAZI01000205.1, on the reverse strand, counting down.
CGCCGCGCCCGGGGATCACGCACACGCAGCACGTCGATTTCATCGCTTTCGCCCAGCCGCAGGCGCACGGTATCGCGCTGGATCACCGGTGCGGCGGGTGCGATCAGGCGGCGGAGCAGACGGGACATGGTCGCAGCTTAGTCCCCGCCGCGTTAGCAGCGCGGCAGGAACACGGTGGCGTCAGGCGTCGGCCTTGCTCAGCTTGAACGCCTGTTCCAGCAGCAGGAACAACCGGCGGATCTCGCCACTCTGCAAGGCGAAGCGCGCTTCCAGTTCGGCGCGGTGGCCGTCCTCATCGATATGCTCGAGCTGGTCCAGCGCGCCATCGAGGAACTTGAGCTTGCGCACGATCAGGTCATCGCCGAGCACGAAGGACAGGTTGTCCTCGAACACCAGGCCCAGCTTGGTGACCTGCTTGCCGGCATCCAGATGCTTGTCGATCTCGTCGCAGCGCAGTTCCTGGTGCTGGCACTTGACCACCGCGCCGCCCTCGGCCGGATCCTTCATCTCGCACTCTTCGCCCAGGCTCAGGCCCTCGGGCAGCGGTTCGCCGGCGATCCACGCGGTCAGGATCGAACGCGGCGCCACTTCGGCGTTGAGCGGCATCGCCGGGAAGCTGCCGAGCACCCCGCGCACATCGCTCATCACGTTCTCGGCGGTCTTCTGGCTGGAACCGTTGACCACCACATAGCCGTGGACCAGATCGAAGAACGCATCCACGCGGGAGGTCTTGACAAAGGCGCGCGGCAGCAGTTCGTGCAGCAGATCATCCTTCAGCCGCTTGCGCTCGCGCCCACCGGGCCTGCGGCCCTCCTTCTCCTCGATCTCCTCCAGCCGGCGCTCGAGCAGGTCGTTGACCACGGTACTGGGCAGGATCTTGTCCTCGCCGCCGATGGTCAGCCACAGCGCCTCGCCCAGACGGTGCGAGAACTGCTCCTTTTCCTCGCGGCCGAACGGCGAGATGAAGCCACGCGAGCTCATCTCCAGCGCGCCCACCGGTTTGAGCACGGCCGGCGGCAGCAGCGTATCGATCTCGGAAAAATCAACGGACGAGGGGAAGCGGAAGAACGTCAGGTTTTTGAAAAACATGGATTGCCTGTAAAGAGGAATTCAGAAAAAGACGCCAACGGCGTCCGCTTAGGCGTCGGCGGTCTCAGCACCCGCAGCGGTGATGCCGGCCAGCCACGCATGCGCGTCCGGCAACGGCGCCGCCGCGCGGCGGCCAAGCGCCATGAAATCGAACAAGGCCGGATCGGCCAGCTGCGAAGGCCGCACCGTCCCCAGCGCGCGCGATATCTGTTCCACGCGACCGGGGTGCTCCTTCTCCCATTGCTGCAGCATCAGTCCGACCTGCTTGCGCTGCAGGTTCTCCTGGCTGCCGCACAGGTTGCACGGAATGATCGGGAAGCGGCGCGCGGCGGCGTACTCGATGATGTCGGCCTCGCGGACATACGCCAGCGGGCGGATCACCACATGCTTACCGTCATCGCTGAGCAGCTTGGGCGGCATGCCCGACAGTTTGGCGTGCTGGAACAGGTTCATGAAGAACGTGGCCACCATGTCGTCGCGGTGGTGGCCCAGCGCGATCTTGGTGAACCCGTTCTGCTCGGCGTAGTTGTACAGCGCACCACGCCGCATCCGCGAACACAGCGAACACATCGTCTTGCCTTCCGGGATCACCCGGCTGACCACCGAATAGGTGTCCTGTTCGATGATGTGGTACGCCACGCCCAGCCCGGCCAGGTAGTCGGGCAGCACCTGCTCGGGAAAATCCGGCTGCTTCTGGTCCAGGTTCACCGCCACCAGCTCGAACGGCACCGGCGCCTTCTTCTGCAGCTGCAGCAGCACATCGAGCAGCGTGTAGCTGTCCTTGCCGCCGGACAGGCACACCATCACCTTGTCACCGGCCTCGATCATGCCGAAGTCGGCGATGGCCTGGCCCACCTGGCGGCGCAGGCGCTTGGCCAGCTTGTGGTGCTCGCGCTCGGCCACGCGCGGGTCGCGGGCGCGCGGCGCGGGATCGGGAAGGGGAATAACAGCAGTCATTGGCGCCATTCTACCGGCTTGGCGACGCCGCTCTCGCTGAACCCGGCAACCGGGTATGCTCGACAGCTGTGGACACCATGACCCTAGACCAGATCAGCCAGCGCATCGCCGAACTGCGGGCCGAGCACCGCAGTCTGGACGAGCGCATCGCGCGGCTGGCCGCCAACCCGGACGACGAGCTGGAAGCCAAGCGGCTGAAACGGCGCAAGCTGCAGCTCAAGGACTGCATCGGCAAACTGGAAGCGATGCTGATCCCGGACGAGCCGGCCTGAGCCCCTCCCGTATCGGATGACCGCCCCCGACGGCGGACAAGCGTGCGGCCAGTGCCTGCAACACCCCGGCACCGGCCCTGCGGAAGTCCGCCGCGCCGGCATCCGACCCCCTGCGCTGGCCGCATCGCTCAGCCCTGCGGCGCAGGCGCCTCGGGCTTCACCGCTTCGGGACTGACCCGCTCGATGGTGTGGCGCAGTTCGCGGCCAAGAATGAACTTGGCGTCCTTGGCCCAGGCGTCCAGGCGTTCGTCGAACAGCAGCTTGCTGTTCTCGTCCGGCCACACCAGCCGCAGCTGGCGCAGCTTCTGGATGAAGCTGCGGAACAGCGTGCGGTCGAAGAACTCCGGCGCGGCCGGCGCATAGAGCAGGCTCAGGCGCTGCGCGGCCTGCTGGCACAACCCTTCCAGCTCACCGGCACCGAGTGTGCCGGGGCCATTCTTCACCAGTACCGAGATGGCGATGTAGTAGCGCTCGAAGGCCTGTTGCAGCGAATGGCCGATCGCACGCAGGCGGAACACCTCGTCGGTCTGGCCGGTGCTGCGCGCGAGCATGCCGCCGTCGTCCTCGCCCACATGCTGGAGCAGGCCTTCGCGCACGAACACGTCGATGGTCTGGTCGATGCGCGCGGCGAACTCGTCCTCGCTCCATGGCAGGAACAGCTCCTGCTGCAGGAACGGGTACAGCCCGCGCCCCAGCCGCAGCAGGCCGCCGCGGCTCATGCGGCGGTTGTTCTGGAAGCAGCACGCCACCCACGACGACGCCGTGAACAGGTGCAGCACATTGTTGCGGAAGTAGCTCAGCAGCACCGCGGTGTCGCCACTGACGCTGAGCACGTCGCCCAGCGGGTGCTTGACGCGGGTGAGGACGTTGATCTCCTCGGCGTGGGCGATGATCCGCTCGGGCGAATGCGGGGTGACCGTGACCCGGTCCGAATACGGCATTTCCACCAGCAGCTTCTTGCACAGCTCGATCTGCGCGATCAGGTCGGCCTCGCCCATCGCGTGCTTGGGCGTGGACAGCAGCGCCAGCGCCAGCAGGTTGATCGGATTGACGTCGGCGGCGCCGTTGATGTGCACCTGGATCTGCGTGGCCAGCGTGTCCACGGTGCCGGCCAGCCAGCCCGGCTTTTCGTCCTCGGGAACCGGCTGCCCGTCCCACTCCGGCGCCATCCTGGCCAGCACGTCGTTGAGCGCGATCGGCTCGCCGAAATTCACCACCACCTGGCCGTAGTTCTGCTTGAGCACCTTGGGAATACCCCACAGCAGCGCCCAGATCGACTCCTTCTCCTTCGGCCGGCCGGACAGCTCGTCCAGATAGCTGTTGCCCTCCATCAGCTTCTCGTAGCCGATGTAGACCGGCTGGAACAGCACCGGCTTGCGCGGCTGGCGCAGGAACGCGCGCAGCGTCATCGAGATCATGCCGCCCTTGGGCTGCAGCAGACGTCCGGTCCGCGAGCGCCCGCCCTCGATGAAGTATTCGATCGAGTAGCCGCCGGACACCAGCTGCGCGACGTACTCGCTGAGCACCGCCGAATACAGCGCATTGCCCTTGATCGAGCGGCGGATGAAGAACGCGCCGCCCTTGCGCAGCAGGGTGCCGACCACCGGCAGGTTGAGGTTGATGCCGGCCACGATGTGCGGCGGCACGATGCCGCGGTCGTAGAGCAGGTAGCTCAGCAGCAGGTAGTCCATGTGGCTGCGGTGGCTGGGCACATAGATGACCTCATGCCCGGGCGCGGCTTCCTTGAACTTGTCCAGGTGATGCACCAGCACGCCGGCGTAGATGCGGTTCCAGACGTGGCTGAGCATGAAGCTCGCCGAGCGCACCACCGGGGTGGAGTAGTCGGCGGCGATTTCCCAGGCGTAGCCCTGCGCCTTCTTCCAGGCCTCGGTGGTCTTGGAGTTGTCGCGCTTGGCCTGCACCGCGATGGCTTCACGCACCGGATCGGACTCCAGCACCTTGTCCACCAGCAGGCGGCGGGTGGACAGATCCGGGCCGATGATCGATTCGCGGATCCGGCGGAAGTGGGTGCGCAGCACGCGCTGCAGCTTGCGTACGGTGCGCTCCGGCTCCAGGCCTTCATCCACGGTCTCGCGCAGCGATACCGGCGGAGCGAAGCGGACGATGGTGTCGCGACCGTTGAGCAGGATCGCCAGCAACCGGCGGAAGCGGCCCACCAGCGCCCAGTTTTCCGAGAACAGCACCGCGAACCAGCCGCTCTGCTTGTCCGGGGCGCGACCGACGAAGATCGATACCGGCACCAGGTGCACATCCAGCGCCGGATTGGCACGGTGCGCCTGCAGCAGCTTGGCCAGCGAGTCCGAATGGGTCTTGGCGCCGCGCTGTTCGGGAATCAGCGCGCTGTTGCTGGAGCGCCGCGACAGTGCCACGTAAGCGCGTTTGCGCCCGGTCAGGTCGCCGGCCAGCGGCACCAGCGGCGAGGGCAGTCCCGCGTCGCGGCAGGCCTTATCCAGGATCAGCGCGTTGGACAGGCCGTAGTTTTCCAGCACGTACACCACCGGCCGGCCGTCATCGTGGTCACCGGCCTGCTCCGGTTCGATCTTCAACCCCAGCCACGGCTCGATCAGCTTGCCCAGCAGGCGCGCCCACAACGGGCGGCGACCGGCGGCGCGGACATGCG
>NZ_BAZI01000204.1 GCF_001310775.1 Stenotrophomonas pictorum JCM 9942 | reverse complement strand
GGCGGCGGCCGGCGCACTGGCCGCTGGCGCGGTGGTCGCCTCACCGGTGGTCGCCGGCGGATTGCTGCAGGCGGTCATCAGGGCGAAGGGAAGTGCCAGCAGGAGGATGCGCTTCATGGGGAACTCCTTGGAGCTTTGGAAAGAGGTGGCACGGTAAACGGGCAGGCGTACCTGGCGGGGTTGCCGACGTTTTGCCTATTCAGTTTCCAGCAGGCAAAAACAGCAGCAGGCCGATGCCCAGTGCGATGCGGTATAGCGCAAAGCCCGTGAAGGGACGGCGCTTGATGTAGTCCAGCAACCACTTCACCACGATGAAACCGGTGACCACCGCGGCGGCGAAGGCCACGCCCACCTCGCCCCAGTTCTCGCTACCGAGCGCTCCGTCCCTGGCAAGTTCCATGAACGCGTAGCCACTGGCGGCGAACATGGTGGGAATGCCGACCAGGAACACGAATTCGGCCGCGGCTGCGCGGCGCGTCAGGCCCAGCAGCATGGCCAGGAAAATGGCCGCCGCCGAGCGCGAGGTGCCGGGAAACACGCCGGCGATCACCTGGGCCAGGCCCACGGCGATGGCGACTTTCCAGGTCACCGTCTCGCTGTCGGGCAGGCGTGACGCCAGGCGCTCGGCCACCAGCATCCAGACCCCGCCGATCAGCACCGCCCACGCGATGGGGGTGACGGTTTCAGGCAGCTGCCAGCCAGCCAGCCGCACCGGCAGCCCGACCAGCGCGGTGACCAGGAAGGCCACGCCCAGCTTCATCACGTAGTCGCGGTTCTCACGCTGGTCCAGGCCGTTGGCCAAGGTCCACAGCCGCTCGCGGAAGGCCAGGGTCACCGCGAGAATCGCGCCGGCCTGGATGACGATGTTGAAGAAGTCCGAACGGGCACCGAGCCAGTGCTGGGAGATCAGCAGGTGGCCGGTACTGGAGATGGGGAGGAATTCGGTGAGGCCTTCGAGGATGCCCAGCAACAGGGCGGAGAGCAGGTCTGACATGAAAAGAGTGTGTGAAAAAGGCGCCGACAGCATAGTGCATGCCCGTGGTTGCACCAGTTTGGTGCTTCAGCTGCGGTTTGCACTATTTTGGTGCAAGTGCCTCGCGCGGGAAGGCGGCTGTATCCAATAAAAACAAACGCTTGCGATGGTTTGAAAGTTGGCATGCAAGCTGCTTAGGTACCCGTACATCATCCATCCGAGGTTGCACCCGATGTCCCTGGAAAACGTTGAGAAGCTGATCAAGGACAACCAGATCGAGTTCATCGACCTGCGTTTTGTCGACATGCGTGGCATCGAGCAGCACCTGACCTTCCCGGTGTCGATCATCGAGCCGTCGCTGTTCGAGGAAGGCAAGATGTTCGATGGCAGCTCGATCGCCGGCTGGAAGGGCATCGCCGAATCGGACATGGTGCTGCTGCCGGACGCTGACAGCGCCTACGTGGACCCGTTCTACGCCGATCCGACTCTGGTGCTGATCTGCGACGTGCTCGATCCGGCCACCATGCAGGGCTACGGCCGCTGCCCGCGCGGCATCGCCAAGCGCGCCGAGGTCTACCTGAAGTCCTCGGGCATCGCCGATCTGGCCTTCTTCGGTCCGGAACCGGAATTCTTCATCTTCGACTCGGTCCAGTTCGCCAACGACATGGGCCACACCTTCTTCAAGATCAACTCCGAGGAAGGCGCCTGGAACACCGGCAAGAGCTATGACGGCACCAACACCGGCTACCGCCCGAGCGTGAAAGGCGGCTACTTCCCGGTGCCGCCGACCGATTCGCTGCACGATATCCGCGCCGAGATGTGCAAGGTGCTGGAAAAGGTCGGCATCGAAGTGGAAGTGCACCACCACGAAGTGGCCAATGCCGGCCAGTGCGAGATCGGCGCCAAGTTCAACACCCTGGTGACCAAGGCCGATGAACTGCAGCGCATGAAGCACGTCATCAAGAACGTGGCGCACCGCAACGGCAAGACCGTCACCTTCATGCCCAAGCCGCTGGTCGGCGACAACGGCAGCGGCATGCACGTGCACCAGTCGCTGGCCAAGGGCGGCACCAACCTGTTCTCCGGGGACGGTTATGGCGGCCTGAGCCAGATGGCGCTGTGGTACATCGGCGGCATCTTCAAGCACGCTCGCGCCATCAACGCCTTCACCAACGCCGGTACCAACAGCTACAAGCGGCTGGTGCCGGGCTTCGAGGCACCGGTGATGCTGGCCTATTCGGCCCGCAACCGTTCGGCGTCGTGCCGCATTCCGTGGGTGTCCAATCCGAAGGCGCGCCGCATCGAGATGCGCTTCCCCGATCCGATCCAGTCCGGCTACCTGACCTTCACCGCGCTGATGATGGCCGGCCTGGACGGCATCCGGAACCAGATCGACCCGGGCGCACCGAGCGACAAGGATCTGTACGACCTGCCGCCGGAAGAAGAGAAGCTGATCCCGCAGGTCTGCTCCTCGCTGGACCAGGCGCTGGAAGCGCTGGACAAGGACCGCGAGTTCCTCAAGGCCGGTGGCGTGATGAGCGACGACTTCATCGATGCCTACATCGCGTTGAAGATGAAGGAAGTCACCGCGTTCCGCGCGGCGACCCACCCGCTGGAATACCAGCTGTACTACGCCAGCTGAGGACCGTCTGAAGTAACGGCGGCCCACGCAGGGCGTTGGCCGCCGGCATCACCGGATACCGTTTGCCGCTGTTGTCAGGTGGCGATGGCGAAGACCTTCCCCCTCCCATCTTCGCCATCGCCGCCGCCTTTGTTGCCCGGGGAGCGCAGGGGCGCTGCAACCGCCGTCAACGCATCCGCAGGCGCAACGCACGCCGCGCGCGACATGGGTGAGGACTCTGCCCGTGGGCACGTGGTGGTCGGCGGGCAACGCCGGTCGTCACCGCCGAGGTCTCGCAGCGTTCGGCGCAACAGGCAGTGGCCCTACCGCGGCAGCTGCAAGACACGATCCCGGCCCGCAGCCGCAGGCCGGTCTCCTCCACATCGGGACATGCGCATGAAACTGATCTCCGCGATCATCCGGCCGTTCAAGCTCGACGACGTGCGTGAGGCCCTGGGCGCCGCTGGCGTTTCCGGCATCACCGTCACCGAGGTCAAGGGGTTTGGCCGGCAGAAGGGCCACACCGAGCTGTACCGTGGTGCCGAGTACGTCGTCGATTTCCTGCCCAAGATCCGCATCGAAACCGCCGTCACCGACGACAACGTCGAGGCGGTGATCGAAGCCCTGCAGGGGGCGGCCGGTACCGGCAAGATCGGTGACGGCAAGATCTTCGTTACCGCGCTTGAGCAGGTGGTGCGGATCCGCACCGGCGAAACAGGCGCCGACGCGCTGTAAGAAGAACCCGCTCCCGACCTGTCCTCCGGCGGCAGCGACCGCCAGGTGACAAGAGGTCGCTGGCAGGTTCCACCCCCACAACCGGAGTCGACAATGCGAACGGAATTTTTCACCGGGTTGAACGCCCGGCTCGGAGGCCTGTGCCTGTCTTTCCTGCTCAGCGCGGCGATGCTGGGCATGTTTTCCAGCAGCGCCTGGGCACAGCCAGCACAATCCCAGCCGCTGGCGGCAGCGGAAGTGCACGCCCAGGCGGTGGATGCCGCCGCAGCCCCGGCAGCCGCGGTGGCAGATGCAGTGCCCGGCTTCGACAAGGGCGATGTGGCGTGGATGCTCACCGCCACCTTGCTGGTACTGATGATGGTGGTGCCCGGCCTGGCGCTGTTCTACGGCGGCCTGGTGCGCGCCAAGAACGTGCTGTCGGTGCTCAGCCAGGTGCTGGTGGTGTTCTCGCTGGTGCTGCTGCTGTGGGTGGCCTATGGCTACAGCGCGGTGTTCAGCGCCGGCAACGCGTTTTTCGGTTCGTTCACCCAGTTCGCCTTTCTCAAGGGCTTCACCCCGGACTCGGTGGGCAACACGCCGATCGCCGGCCTGCCGGACTTCCTGTTCGTGGCCTTCCAGTCGACCTTCGCCGGCATCACCACCGCGCTGATCGTCGGTGCCTTCGCCGAGCGCATCAGGTTCCGCGCGGTGCTGCTGTTCTCGGCGTTGTGGTTCACCTTCAGCTACATCCCGATGGCGCACATCGTCTGGGGCGGCGGTTATCTCGGTGAGATGGGCGCGATCGATTTTGCCGGTGGCACCGTGGTGCACATCAACGCCGGTGTCGCCGGCCTGGTGGCGGCGTGGTTCGTCGGCAAGCGCATCGGCTATGGCCAGACCGCGCTGAAGCCGCACAACCTGCCGCTGACCTGGATCGGCGCGATGCTGCTGTGGGTGGGCTGGTTCGGCTTCAACGCCGGCTCGGCGGCCGCCGCCGATACCGTGGCGGCGCTGGCCTTCATCAATACGGTGCTGGCGACGGCTGCCGCGGTGTTGGGCTGGACGCTGGTGGAAGCCGTCACCAAGGGCCATCCCTCGGCACTGGGGGCGGCCTCGGGCGCGGTGGCCGGCCTGGTCGGGGTAACCCCGGCCTGCGGCAGCGTGGGTCCAATGGGTGCCATCGTGATTGGTTTTGTCACCGGCATCATCTGCGTCTGGGGTGTTACCGGGTTGAAGCGGCTGCTGAAGGCCGATGACACCGCCGACGTGTTCGGCGTGCACGGCGTGGGCGGCATCGTCGGCGCCCTCCTCACCGGTGTGTTCAGCGCGCAGTCGCTGGGCGGCACCAAGGCCGATCTGGATATCGCCCACCAGGTGTGGGTGCAGGTGGTCAGCGTCGGCTTCACCGTGCTGTGGTCGGCCGTGGTCACCGCGGTGATCCTGCTGGTGGTGCGCGCGCTGGTCGGCCTGCGGGTCAGCGAGGATGCCGAACGCACCGGGTTGGACGTCACCACTCATGCGAATCGGCCTACGAGGTCTGAGGTGCAGCATAGCCCCTCTCCCTGTCGGGGGAGGGGGTACAGGCGCCCGCACCGACGCGACCTGCGCGGTCGCATCGGTGCGGCCCGGCGGATGCCGAAGGCGCCCGGGGCCGCGCTTTGCCGGTGGTGCACAAGCCGTGCCGCGGTCGCTTTGCACTATATTGGTGCAATGACCGCAGCCGAGTTCACCCCGTCGCCGGAACTGATGGCCACGCCGCTGGTGTGGAGTGGCGCGGACGGCCGCATCCAGGGGGCCAATCCGGCGTTCTGCCGCTGGCTCGGGGTCAGCGTCCGGCGCCTGCTCGGCCA
>NZ_BAZI01000203.1 GCF_001310775.1 Stenotrophomonas pictorum JCM 9942 | reverse complement strand
GGCGGGGGGCGGACTGCGGCGTGGCGACAGCGTGGGCGACGGCGGACATCGGAAGTTCCTGCGGGTGTCGGGGACTCAAACGTGCCGCCTCAGGAAGGTATTTAACAAAACAGTTTTTGCAATGCTTTTTATAAGTTGTGCTAATACTTGCTTTGCCATGCCCACCAAGACGCCCGCAACCCCGCGTTTTTCCTACAAGTCTGACCGGCTCAAGCCGCTGCGGGCGTTCCTGCAGACGGTGCGCCTGGGCTCGGTCTCACGTGCGTCCGAAGCACTTTTTGTCAGCCAGCCGGCGGTGAGCCTGCAGCTGCAGGCGCTGGAACGGGAGCTGGGCGTAGTGCTGTTCGAGCGCAGCGGGCGCCGGCTGGTGCCCACCCGCGAGGGCCAGCTGCTGTACGACATGGCGCAGCCGCTGGTGGAAAGCCTGGACGGGCTGCTGCCGCGGTTCCGCGAGAAAGCCAGCGGACTGGACGCGGGCGAGCTGAACATCGCCGCAAATTCGTCGACCATCCTGTATCTGCTGCCCAAGATCGTCGAAAACTTCCGCAGGCTACACCCGGATGTGCGCCTGACCCTGCACAACGCGATCAGCGCCGACGGCACCGACCTGCTGCGCAGTGACGCCGCCGATCTGGCTATCGGCTCCATGCTGGATGTGCCGGCCGACCTCAGCTACGCCCCGGTCTACCGCTTCGACCAGGTGCTGATCACCCCGCCCGACCACCCGCTGGCGAAGAAAAAGAACCTGACGCTGGAAGACCTCTCCCCGTGGCCGCTGATCCTGCCGCCGCGCCGGCAGATCACCTGGCGGCTGGTCGACCTGGTGTTCCAGCAGCACCGCGTGCCCTACACGGTGGCGCTGGAAGTGGGCGGCTGGGAGGTGATCAAGCAGTACGTGGCGATGGGTATGGGCATCAGCATCGTCACCGCGTTGTGCCTGAACGAGGCCGACCGCGACAAGCTGGTCACGCGCGCGATGGGGGAATTCTTCCCTTCCCGCAGCTACGGCGTGGTGGTGCGCCGGGGCAAGGTGCTGTCGCCACAGGCGCGCGCCTTCGTCGAGTTGATCCAGCCGGATCTGTTCGCGCCACGGCAGTACGACGATACCGGGCACTCCGAGCGCTAGGCGGCAGGCGCTGCCCAGAAGGCGGTATCAGGCCTCCTGTCGGACAACCCAGAACGGGCCACGGGCCGCGCCGCAGGAAGCGGCTCAGACGGTTTGGCGGGGATCAAAGCCGCTGCCACTCCAGACCTTCACCGCGGCGCCAGTACACCGCCAGCGCCTTGCCGTAGACCTTGTCGGCATCGACCAGACCGAAGAAACGGCCATCGAAACTGTTGCCGCGATGATCGCCCATCACCAGCAGTTTGCCGGCGGGGAGGGTGAAGCCCGGGATATCCGGACCTCCGCCTGCATCCAGATCCAGCTGCACCGGCTTGCCGTCGAAAAGCTCGCAAGCGACACCCTGCTGCAGGAGCCGGCCATTGATGCTCAGGTATCCCCCACGCAGCGCCACACGATCCCCACCCACCGCCACCACCCGCTTGATCAGGCGGGTGCCATCGGCCGGTGAATCGAACACCGCCACATCTCCGCGCTGCGGCGTGCCGGTGGCCAGCAGCTGCATCTGCGTGAACGGCAGCCGCACACCGTAGGCGCGCATATCCACCGCCACCCGGTCGCCGGGCTGCAGCGTGGGCTGCATGGAACCACTGGGCACCTGGTAATGGTTGGCCAAGGTGTCGCGGGCCACGCCGAGCAACAGCAGCATCACCGCCAGCGGCAGCGCTTCACGCCGCAACCAGGCGATGGCTGGATGGCGCGGGGGAACAGACGGCGTGTCGTTCATGGCACTTGCCCTGCACGGAGAGGAGAGCCTGTTGACCTGCCAGCCGACGGGGAGTTCCCGTGCGACGCACGCCCGCCAGGTACACGGCACCCAGCCGCCGCCCGCCAGCGCCGCACAGCAGAACGGCAGGGTTTCCCCTGCCGTCCGTCGCCAGCGGTTTACCGCACCAGCGCTTACTTCAAACCACGGTTCTTCAGCAGCGGTTCCACACTCGGATCCTTGCCACGGAAGTCGCGGTAGGCGGTGGCCAGATCGCGGGTGTTGCCGATGGACAGGATCTTGTCGCGGAACACCTGGCCGTTCTCACGGGTCAGGCCACCGTTCTCCTTGAACCACTCGAAGGCGTCATGGTCGATCATCTCCGCCCAGAAGTAGGCGTAGTAACCGGCCGAGTAACCGCCACCCCAGATGTGGTCGAAGTAGCTGCTGCGGTAACGCGGCGGCACCTGTGCCAGATCCACCTTGTAGCGCTTCAGCGCATCGGCCTCGAACTTGTCCACGTCCTGCAGCGGTGCGTCAGCGCCCTGCGTATGCCAGGCCAGGTCGAGCAGCGCCGCCGACAGGTATTCGGTGGTCATGTAGCCCTGGTTGAAGGTCTTGGCCTTGGCGATCTTGTCGACCAGCTCCTGCGGCATCGCTGCCTTGGTCTGGTAGTGCTTGGCGTAGTTGGCGAACACCTTCGGGTCCGAAGCCCAGTGCTCGTTGAACTGCGAGGGGAACTCGACGAAGTCACGCGGCACGCCGGTGCCGGCCACGCTCGGGTACTTGGTGTTGGAGAACATGCCATGCAGGGCGTGGCCGAATTCGTGGAACATGGTGGTCACGTCGTCCCAGCTCAGCAGCGCGGGCTGGCCGGCGGCAGGCTTGGTGAAGTTGCTGACGTTGTAGACCACCGGCTTGGTGCCGGTCAGGCCGTCCTGCTCGACGAACACGTCCATCCAGGCGCCACCGGACTTGCTGTCGCGCTTGAAGAAGTCGGCGTAGAACAGCGCCAGCGGCTGGCCGTTGGCATCGGTGACTTCAAACACGCGCACGTCCGGGTGGTAGACCGGCAGGTCCTTGCGCTCCTTGAAGGTCAGGCCGTAGAGCTGGTTGGCGGCGTAGAAAACGCCGTTCTGCAGCACGTTGTCCAGTTCGAAGTAGGGCTTGATCTGCGACTCGTCCAGGTCGTACTTGGCCTTGCGCACCTGCTCGGCGTAGAAGTCCCAGTCCGATGCGCTGGCCTTGAAGCCACCCTTCTGTGCGTCGATCACCTTCTGGATCTCGGCCAGCTCACCGCGCGCCTTGGCGGTGGCCGCCGGCACGGTGTCGGTCAGCAGCTTGAGCGCATGCTCCGGCGTCTGCGCCATCTGGTCGGTGAGGTTGTAGGCGGCGTAGTTCGGGAAGCCAAGCAGCTTGGCCTTGGCCGCACGCAGCTGGGCCAGGCGCTGGATGATGGCGCGGGTGTCGTTGGTATCACCGTGCTCGGTGCGGGTTTCCGAGGCCTGCAGCACCTTGGCGCGCACGTCGCGGTCCTGCAGCGAGCCGAGCGCCGGCTGCTGGGTGGTGTTCTGCAGGCTCAGCACCCACTTGCCGTCCAGCTTGCGGCCCTTGGCAGCGTCTTCGGCGGCAGCGATGTCGCCATCGGACAGGCCAGCCAGCTGCGCCTTGTCATCGATGACCACCGCACCGGCGGCGGTGGCCGCGACCAGCTTGTTGTGGAAGTCGTTGGACAGGGTGGCTTCTTCGGCGTTGTACTGCTTCAGCGTTTCCTTGTCGGGATCGCTGAGCTGGGCGCCGGCTTTGACGAAGCCCTTGTAGGTTTCCTCGACCACGCGCAGCTGCTCCGGCTCCAGCCCGGCACCCTGGCGCGCGTCATAGACCGCCTTCACCCGCTCGAACAGCTTGGCATCCAGATAGATGGCATCGCTGTGCGCAGCCAGCTGCGGCACCACCTCTCCCTGGATCTTCTGCCGCTCGGGATTGGTATCGGCCTGCACCACGCTGAAGAACACACGGCTGACGCGGTCCAGCATCGCACCGGATTTTTCCATCGGCAGCAGGGTGTTGTCGAAGGTGGCCGGCTGCGGGTTGTCGGTGATCTTCTTGATCTCGGCCAGGTGCTGGCGCATGCCTTCGGCGAAGGCCGGCAGGTAGTCGCTGTCCTTGATCTTGTCGAAGGCCGGCGCCTGGAACGGCAGCGGACTGACGGCCATGAACGGGTTGGTCGAGGCGTCGGCGGGCTGGCCGGCCTGGGGGGGCGTGTTGGTGGTCACGGGGGCAGTGGACTCCTTGCCGGAACAGGCGGCCAGCGCAAGGCTGATGGCGGTGGCCAGGACAACGGTACGCGACATGAAACGGCTCCTTGGGAACGGGCTTCGATCAGGCCCCAACCCTACTCCGTTGCCGCGGCGGCAACATGTGCCGATGGTGGCGGCCGCCGCCTGCACACCGGCCGCGCGGACTCAGCCGGTACCGCGGTTCTTGCCCATCCACTGCCGGTACCACTGGCGGATGGCGAGCATGTCGGCCGCATCATCGCCACTGGTGAAAAACGGCTCGCCGAAGCCGATGGTCTTGTCAGGGTAATGGAAATAGGCCGGAATCACCGGCACCTCGGCCATCCGTGCGATCTTGAGGAACCCCCCCTTCCACTCCTTGACCGGCTTGCGCGTGCCCTCCGGTGCCAACGCAAACCAGACCCGGTCACTGCGCTGGATCATCGCCACCACCTGTCCCACCGTGCCCTGCGGCGAACTGCGATCCACCGGCATCACTCCGAGCCCGCGCAGGATCACACTCAGCGGCCACCAGAACAGCTTGTCCTTGCCGAGGATGCGCGCGTCCACGCCCAGCGCCATCTTGGCCGCCAGCCCCCACAGACCGTCCCAGTTGGACGAATGCGGCGCGGCGATCACCACCGCCTTGGCCAGGTCCGGAATCGGCCCGCGGATATGCCACCCGCCCAGACGCAGCACGCTGCGCCCCAGCCAGCGGCTGAGTGCGCGGCCCGTGAGTTGTGGCATGTTCGGCGGCAGGACCGGCACGGTCGGTAAGCGGTTGCTCAAGCACTACTCCCAATTGCGTTGCGAACGGCCGCGCTTGACCTGCGCACGGCCTTTTTTCTCATCCAGGCGGCGCAGCTTGGAGCCGTAGGTCGGTTTGGTCGCCACCCGCGCCTTGGGCACGCTCAGACCGGCCTGGATGAAGCTGACCAGGCGTTCACGCGCGTCCTGGCGGTTGCGGTCCTGGGTGCGGAAGCGCTGCGCGTCGATCACCAGCACGCCTTCGCCGGTCATGCGCCGGTCGCGCCGGGCCAGCAGACGCGCGCGCAACG
>NZ_BAZI01000202.1 GCF_001310775.1 Stenotrophomonas pictorum JCM 9942 | reverse complement strand
AGTTCCGTGCGCCGCTGGCGTGGCTCATCGGCCCGGTCGCGATCGCCGGCTGCGTCTACCTGTTCTTCAGCCTGCCCACCCGCACCCAGCTGTGGTTCCTGGCGTGGAACGCGATCGGCCTGGTGGTCTATGCGCTGTACAGCCGCCGCAATGCGGTGCTGGGCAAGCAGTAATCCACAGCCTGTTTGTGGATAAATAGAAAGGCGGGCCATTGGCCCGCCTTTTTCGTTGTCGCGACCTGGCCGCGGGAACCGATATCTCCATGCCGCTGTGGATAACCGCAGCCGCGACCGAAGCCCTGCACAGCGCGCGACCAGACCGGCAGAGGCCTTGTCCACGGCCGGTTGTGGATAACCCCCGGCGGCCCGCCGTGCCCGCGGCTCAGGGTGTGGCGTGCGTGGCCGCGTACTCCTGCGCCTGGCGCATCACCCGCAGCACGTTGCCGCTCCAGATGTTGGCGATCTGCGCCTCGCTCAGGCCCCGACGCTGCATCCAGGCGGTGATCTTGGGCAGGTCGGCGGCGTCTTCCATGCCGGTCACGCCGCCGCCGCCGTCCCAGTCCATGCCGATGCCGACATGGTCCGGGCCGACCACGTCCAGCATGTGGCCAAAGTGCGCGAAGAAATCCTCCAGCGTGGCTTTGCGCTGTGGATATTTCTGGTCGAGCTCGGCCATCGCCTTGCGCAGTTCCACGCCCTTGGCCATGGTCATGTGCTCCCAGCCGCCCAGGCGCTTTTCCAGTTCTTCCTCGGCCTGCTTGCGCTCGGCACTCTTGGTCTCGTCGACCAGGTAGCCGCCATAGGCATTGGCCTGGATCACCCCGCCCTTGGCCGCCAGCTGGCGCAGGCGCGCGTCATCGAGATTGCGCGGGTGGTGGTAGATCGCCTTGGCCGAGCTGTGCGAAAGGATGAACGGCACCGGCATCATCGCGATCAGGTCATCGAACACCGCATCGGAGGCGTGCGACTGGTCGATCACGATGCCCAGCTTCACCGCCTCGTTGACCAGCGCCTTGCCGGCCGGGCTCAGGCCCTTCCACTCGGCGCCCTTGGGATCGGTGGCCGAATCGGCGAACTCGTTGTTGGCAAAATGCACCGTGGACAGCAGGCGCAGGCCGGCCTTGTGGTAGTAGCTGAGCAAGCTGGGGTCGGCCACCAGCGGGCTGGCGTTTTCCATGCTGATATAGACCACGCGCTTGCCGGCGGCCTTGATCTTCGCCGCATCATCGGCGCTCAACGCCAGCTGGAACGTGTCCGGATTGGCGGCCAGCATTTCGTGGATCTGCAAGATCCGCTGCAGGCCGTGGTCGCGCTCGGCCAGGTGCGCGGCGCGGCTGCGGTCGCCCTGGTCGGTATAGATGGCGAAGAAACCGCCATCGAGCGCCCCCTCGACCATGCGCGGGTAGTCCACCTGCGACAGCGCGTTGTGGTCATGGCGCCGCATGATGTTGAAATCGGCCCGGGCGAAGTTGGCCGGGGTGTCCAGATGCGAATCCAGGGTCAGCAGCGTGCGCTGCAAGGTGCTGGCCTTGGCCAGTTCGGCGGCGCTGAACTCCACGGCCGACGCCGCCAGCGGAACGCACAGCGACAGGGATACCAGCAGGGACAGCGGACGCAGCATCATCAGGCCTCACCTTCGACGGAAAGGCCCGACCATAGCGCCGCAGGGCCGCCGCCGGCCAGTGACGGACGGCATGCCTGGCGCCGGGAAAGCACGCCGCCGTCGCCCTATCGCACCGTAGAACGACCCCGCCTTGATCGCACCGCGGCTGATTGCCACGCGCCGGCGCCTTCGGCCACCGGGACGGCAGGCCCCGCGATGTGGCCACGGCCGCGACTTTGCCGGTCAACAGGGAATTTCATCCACAAGCGGGTGTGGATAACAAAAAGGCGAGCCGAGGGCCCGCCTTTTCGGCTGTGGCCGCTGCCACGGGCAACGGCCGTGCTGCAGCGTCAGTCCAGCACGCGGCAGAACACCGCCTTGAGGTAACGCGATTCCTGCACGTGGGCCATGAACGGATGGTCCGGGCCGGCACCGGCCACCTTCAGGATCTGGATGGTGCGACCGGAGAAGTACGAGGCACGGCGCAGCATGTCCAGGAACTCCTGCTCGCCGACCAGGCCGGTGCAGGAGAACGTGGCGAACAGGCCGCCGGGCTTGACCACGCCCAGCGCCAGCTTGTTCATGTCCAGGTACTTCTTCAGCGCGGTGATCACCTGGTCGCGGTCGCGGGTCATCTTGGCCGGGTCCAGGATCACCACGTCGTACTGGTCGCCGCGGTTGGCCGCATCACGCAGCCACGGGAAGATATCGGCCTGCACGAACCGGGGCTTGGCGTTGTTCAACCGCGCATTGCCCTTGGCGATCTGGATCACGTCCTGGTCGATGTCCACGCCCAGCACTTCACTGGCGCCACGGGCGGCGGCATACACCGCAAAGCCGCCGGTGTTGCAGCACAGGTCCAGCACCGACTTGCCTTCGACCTGCTGGCTCAACCACTGCCGGTTCTCGCGCTGGTCGGCGAAGAAACCGGTCTTGTGCGCGCCGGCCGGGTCGGCGCGGAACTTGATGCCGTACTCGGTGATCACCGCCGGTTCGGTGGTGGTATTGCCGTGGAAATCGAAGCTTTCCTGCTTCTGCACGTGCTCGTCGGCGAAGCTGTGGAAACGGCAGCCCGGGAACTGCTCGCGCAGCGCCTCGTAGATCCACTCACGGTGGCGGAACATGCCGGCGGCGAAGAACTCGACCACGATCAGGTCGTCATAGCGGTCCACCACCAGCCCGGACAGACCATCGCCTTCGCTGTGGACAACCCGCCAGGCGTTGGTGGTGTCATCGAGCTTGAGCACGTCCCGGCGCAGCGACACGGCCGCGGCGATCTTGCGCGCGAACCAGGCCTGGTCCACCGCCACGTCCGGATGGGTTTCCAGGATGCGCACGGCGATGCGCGAGTGGCCGTTGTAGAAACCACGACCGATCCACTCCCCGTCCACGCCGACCACGTCGACGATGGTGCCCGACTTGGGCTTGACGGCAGGCTTTTCGACCAGCTTCTGGAAAATCCACGGGTGGCTGGAGCGCCACGCGTTCTTCAGGCGTACGACGGGAAGTGGGGTATTCATGGCGCTATTGTAGCCGCGCACCGGCCCCTGCCCGTCACGTATTCATTGACTGCAACGCCTGCAGGCCGCAGTATCTGGCGCAGAAGGGGAGTAGCTCCCAGACGTTGTCGCCGTCAGTTCGAGCCGCAAGGTTCCGGTGCAACGGCAGTTCCAATCACCGGAACTGTGAGCAAGACCTTCGCCGCATTGGCGAAGCTCTGTCCCGGTCTCCCTTCGATTCCGCGTCCAGCTCTTGGCCTGTGTGGTCCAAAGAACCCTCTTATGACCGGAATTTTCCATGATCCAGACAATCGGTAATCCCTGGCTGTGGGGCGGCTTCATCGCCGTCGTCATCGCCGCCCTGCTGATCGACCTGGTGCTGATGCGCCACGGCGGTCCGCACAAGGTCACGTTCAAAGAAGCCCTGCTGTGGTCGCTGGGCTGGGTGGCGCTGGCCTTGGCCTTCAACGCCGGCCTCTGGTACTACCTGAACGAAACCGCCGGCGCGGCGGTGGCCAATGAAGTGGGCCTGCAGTTCCTGACCGGCTACCTGATCGAAAAAGCCCTGGCGGTGGACAACATCTTCGTGTTCCTGCTGATCATGGGCTACTTCGCGGTACCCGAGACGGCGCGGCAACGCGTATTGATCATCGGCATCCTGGGTGCCATCGCGCTCCGTACGGTGATGATCTTCGCCGGCACCGTGCTGGTGAACCAGTTCCACTGGCTGCTGTACGTGTTCGGCGCGTTCCTGCTGTTCACCGGCTGGAAGATGTGGTTCGCCGCCGGCCAGGAACCCAGCCTGGATGACAACCCGGTGCTGAAGTTCATGCGCAAGCACCTGCGCATCACCCACGAGTACAACGGCAACCGGCTGATGGCCGAGAAGAACGGCGTGCGCTGGTTCACCCCGATGTTCGTGGTACTGATCCTGATCGCGGTGACCGACGTGATCTTCGCGGTGGACTCGATCCCGGCGATCTTCGCCATCACCACCGACCCGTTCATCGTGCTGACCTCCAACGTGTTCGCGGTGCTGGGCCTGCGCGCGATGTTCTTCCTGCTGGCCGGCATGGCCGACCGCTTCCACCTGCTGCCGTACGGGCTGGCGGTGATCCTGGCCTTCATCGGTACCAAGATGCTGCTGATCGACATCTTCAAGATCCCGGTGCCGGTGTCGCTGGGCGTGGTCGCCGCGATCCTGGTCACCACGGTGATCCTGAGCCTGAAGATCCCGGCCAAGCACAAGCACGGCTGATCCGCCTTGCCGGCGGCGGGATTGTCCTGTCGCCGGCACACCGGTTCCCACCCGCGGCGCCCTTGCAATCGGCGGGGCTGCCGCAAGGTCTGAGGTCATGGATACGCCTACCGCGCCTGACGCCGGCGACAACCCGGCCACCCACGACCGCCGCCGCGTGCTGCGCGCTTTCAACCTGAGCCTGGGTTTCGTGCTGCTGCTGGTGGTGATGTTCACCGTGCAGCGCAGTGGCTGGGACTGGCGGCCGTGGTCGGTCGCCCCGCTGGACAGCCATGGCCTGCTGGGCCTGCTTGGCGCGCCGCTGCTGCACGGCTCGATCGAGCACCTGGGCGCCAATGCGGTGGCCCTGCTGATCCTGGGCACGCTGGCCGGCAGCGTTTATCCACAGGCCACCGTGCGCGCGCTGCCGCTGCTGTGGGCAGGTTCCGGGCTGGGCGCCTGGCTGCTGGGCGATATCGGCAGCCACCATCTGGGCGCCAGCGGCGTCACCCACGGCCTGATGTTCCTGGTGTTCGTGCTGGGCCTGTTGCGCCGCGACCGCCCGGCCATTGCCGCCAGCCTGATCGGCTTTTTGTTCTACGGCAGCATGCTGATCACCATCCTGCCGCACGAGCCGGGGGTGTCCTGGCAGTCCCATATGGGCGGCGCCGCGGCCGGGGTGATCGCCGCGCTGCTGTTCCGCAACGCCGACCCGCGCGCACCGCGCAAGCGCTACAGCTGGGAGGACGAGGAAGAAGAAGCCCTGGCCGAGGACGCTGTGCTCGACCACGAACTGGAACAGCGCGCGCCGCACGACGTGCCGGTGTTGTGGCAGCCGCGCCAGGGCCGCGACTACGAGGTGGTG
>NZ_BAZI01000201.1 GCF_001310775.1 Stenotrophomonas pictorum JCM 9942 | reverse complement strand
CTCTTCAGCACCACCTTGGTGCTGATCGCCGTTTCGTTGGGAATGGTGCCGGTGTCGGCCCAGTCGCCGCCGCCCACGCCGAACTCCAACCGCTTGACCGTGGCCTTGCCCGTCAGCACCGGCTGCGCGCCCGGCGTCCAGCTGAAGGTCAAGGTCACCGGCTTGCTGACCCCGCGCAGTTCCAGCGTACCGTCAGCTGCGTACTGGTTGTTGCCCAGCGCGCGGAAGCCGTTGGCGGTGTAGCGGGCCTGGGCGAAACGGGCGACGTTGAAGAAGTCGGCGCCCTGCAGGGTCGAGTCGCGGTCGCTGTTGCCGCTCTTTGCCCCGGCAAGCGGAATGGTCACGTCGAGCTTGCCCGCGGCCGGGTTGGCCGGGTCGAAACTGACCCGGGTCTGGAAGCCGGGGAAGGTGCCGGTGAACACTTCGCCGTCGTACTTGCTGGCAAACACCAGGATCGAGCCGGGCGCCTGTACGTAGTCGGCGGCCATCGCAGGGGAGATGGCCAGCAGGCCGGCCAGTGCCGCCGCGACAGCCGTGGGAGAGGTGAGCTTGATGTTCATGCGGAATCCTTCTGTGGGGTGGGGAGCCAGCCATCGGGCAGCATGCGCACGAGCGTGGCATCGCGCTGGTGGATGTGGTGGTAGAGCGCGGCACCGGCATGGGCCAGCACCAGCAGGATCAGTACCCAGAAGCCGTACTCGTGGAGGGCATGGGAGACCTGGCTGGCGGACTCGCTGGGGGCCACCAGTTTGGGCATCTCCACCAGGCCGAACAGCTTGAACGGGCGCAGACCGCTGGCCGAGTCGTACAGCCAGCCGGACAGCGGGAGGGCGAACATCAGCAGATACAGCAGCCAGTGCGTGAGCGAAGCGATGCGTTCCTGCCAGCCGGGCGTACCCGGCACGGCGTGCGGCGCACCGGCATACAGTCGCCACAGCAGCCGCAGTGCGACCAGCACCAGTACGGTGATACCGATGGATTTGTGCATCGTGTAGATCCAGAAATACTTCGGCGTCTTGGGGAACTCGCCCATCACCAGGCCGACGATGCCCAGGGCCAGGATCAGCAGGGCGATTAGCCAGTGCAGGGTCTTGCTGACGCCGCCCCAACGGTGTGTGGTGTTCTTCAGGGTCATGGGTGCTTGTCCATTTCATTGTTCAGGGCGGCATCGGCCGCGTCCTGCAGAGTGTCGTCTGCAGGTGTGGGAATAATGTCGGGGCCCCTGCCGGCGCCTCGGCGTTGCCGTCGCGCACGGCTTCGGCTTCGATGCGCAACTCGACCCGGTCACCGATGACGGACTGCCAGGCGTCGATGCCGAAATCGGCACGGCTCACTACCGCCGTTGCCGAAAAGCCGGCCGTACGCCGGAACGGCGGCAATGGATAGCGTTTGAGTGCGTTGAGGGTGACCTCCAGGGTCGTATCGCGGGTGACCCCGCGCAGGGTCAGCTGGCCGTGGACACGGGCGCGGTTCGCATCGACCGGTTCGATGCGGGTGGAGACGAAGTGTGCCTGCGGGAAGCGTTCGCCATCGAGCAGGTTGCGCGCCAGCGTGGCACGGTTCCATTTGTCATCGCCCAGGTCCAGCCGGGTGAGGGGCACCGCCACGTCGAGGCGCGCGCTGGACCAGTCCTGCGGATCGAATTCCAGCACGCCTTCCGTGCCCGATACCGTGCCCAGCGCCTGCGAGAAGCCGGCATGCTCGATGGCGAACAGGACGCGGGTGTGGACCGGATCGATCCGGTAGCGCTCCGGCTGGGCTGTGGCAACCAGCGGCAGCAGGGCGCAGAACAGAATCATCAGCAGTCGCGGCACGGTCCGGCTCCGGTTCGGGGTGTCTGGATTCTAGGCGCACAGCCGGTGGGCATTGTGCGCACGCTGAGCAAAGGATTGTTACTTGCCGGTGGGGAAGGACACCGCAGCGGTGATCGACGCCGGGTTTTGTCCGGCCCCGGGATGGACGCTGGCGTCCGTCGCTGGAGGTCGGCTGCGGCGTTTGGATCATCCAGCGCTTGACGGTACGCACGATAGGCTGGATCGCGGGGGCTGTTGGCGATGGCCGGACGTCCGGCGCTGTGGCCGCAGCAAATGCCGGCAGCGCACGCACATGGAATACTGGCGCAATGACTCGAATGACTTTGTGGTTCTACGGATGGATGCTGGCGGCGTTGGCGCTGCCGGTGCTTGCCGATGTGCCGGCGACGCCGCAGCCGCGGCAGATCTCCGTGGCCGATGGCCTGCCCTCGAGCAATATCAATGCGTTTGCCGAGGATAGCTTCGGTTATCTGTGGCTGGCCAGTCGCGATGGTCTGGCGCGCTATGACGGGCGCAACTACCGCATCTGGCGCGCCGGCGACGGCCTGCGCGACAACCTGGTGTGGAGCCTGCATGTGGATGCCGGCAACCGGCTCTGGGCAGGCACCCAGAACGCCGGTCTGGTGATGCTGTCCCCCGACCGCCGCAGCTTCCGTTTCTATGACCGCGAGCACTTCCCGGAGATCGGCAGCAACACGGTCTGGAGCATCGCCTCCACCGCCGATGGCAACCTCTGGTTCGGCACCGCCACCGCCGGCCTGCACCGGCTGGGAGGGGACGGCAAGATCCGGCGCTTCATGCCGGTGGCCGGTGACCGGCGCAGTCTGCCGCACGCGGCCGTGGGCTATCTGGCGGTTACCGGCGATGGCAGCTTGTGGGTGGGGACCAAGGGCGGGCTGGCACGCTGGGATGGCGACGGATTCGAGCGGTTTGGCGAAGAGGTGCTGCCGTCGCTGGTGATCAATGGTCTGAAGGTGGACCGTGAGGGCCGGCTGTGGGTCGCCACCAACGAGGGGGTGGTGGTGCGCGAGGCCGATGGCCGGTTCCGGATGCCGGTCTGGGAGGGCCTGGCGTCCAGCGAAGTACTGAACATGCTGCAGTACTCCGGCGACGGCAATTACTGGCTCGACACCCGTTACGGGCTGGGGCGGATGCGCAACACCGGAGTCCACAACGTGCCGCTGTACAGCACCCAGGAGCGCGGGCTGGTCAAGCCGAACTGGTCCAGTGCCCACGAGGACCGCGAAGGCGGGCTGTGGTTCGCCAGTACCAATGCCGGGTTGTGGCATCTGCCGCCGAGCTGGCGCCAGTTCTCGGTGCTTTCGCGCCGGCTGGACGATCCGGCATCGCTGCGCAATCCCTACGCGCTGGCGCTGGCGCCATCGGCCTCCGGCGGCATCTGGATCACCGGCACCCGGGGCGCGCTGGACCGGCTGGATCCGGCCACCGGTGCGGTCGAGCACCATGTGCGAAGTATCGACGGCAACAACTGGCCGCAGTCGCTGGTCGAGGATGGCCAGGGGCGGGTATGGATCGGCAGTCTGGATGCGCTGGTGCGCTATGACCCGAAAACCGGCGCCCTACGGCGCTGGTACCGGGAGGACAGCACGGATCCGGCCTTGCCCGGCGATGGCGATCTGGTGCAGATCTGCGAAGGCGGCACGATCTGGATCTATTCCGAACGTGGCGGGCTGCAGCAGCGTGACGGCGACGGGCGGGTGCTGCGTTCGCTGCCCTTGGGGGGGGCGGGCTTGCCGGTCACCCCGGTGGAGGACATGCGCTGCGGGCCACAGGATCATCTGTGGCTGGCCACGGCGACTGGACTGATGGCATGGAACCCGGCGTTGGCGCGTTTCGAGCCGGTGCCCGGTAGTCCCCGTGATCGGATATATGTGTTCCGCACCACCGACAGCGGTGTGGTGTGGATGGCCGGGCTGGGGCGCATGGACCAGTACCTGTGGGACGGACAGAAGCTTTCCCGCTTGGACAGTGTCGGCACCGATCGTGAATTTCCGGCGCTGGCGCCCGCGGGGCTGGTGGTGGACGCCGAGGGCGTGGCTTGGGCCAGCAGTGCGCGCGGACTGGTGCGGATCGATCCGGCCAGCCGTTCAATCCGCCTGTACGGCGTGCATGACGGCCTGCCGGGGCAGGAATTCCGGCGCCGCGCCCTGGTCCAGGCGACCACCGGACAGATCGCCGGTGGTACGCCCGAGGGGGTGGTGCTGTTCGATCCGACGCGGGTCAAGCCGTCCACCCGCCAGCCGCCGCTGGTGATCGAACGGGTCAGTGTGCGCCGCGGCGACAGCGAGCATGACCTCACCCACCAGCGTTCGCTGGAGATCGAGGACGGGGACCGCGATCTGCATATCACCGCGCGGCTGCTGTCTTTCGCCGATTCGGCGACCAACGCCTACCGCTTCCGCCTGGAAGGCTATGACCCGGACTGGGTGGAGGTGGGCGCGGCGGGCGAGCGCGTGTTCTCGCAGCTGCCGCCGGGCAGCTACCGCTTGCAGGCGCAGGCGAAGACCTCCGACAACGTCTGGTCGGAAGTGCAGACGCGGCTCGTGCATGTGCAGCCGCCGTGGTGGCGCAGTCTGGGCGGGGTGATCGTACTGACGGTGGTGGTGGGGCTGCTGCTGTTGCTGTTTGCCTGGCTGTACCGGCGCCGTCTGCGCCGCCGCAGCGAATGGCAGCTGGCGCTGCACAAGCAGGAACTGGCCGAGCAGGCGTCGCTGGCCAAGACCCGTTTCCTGGCCACGCTCGGGCATGAGGTGCGCACGCCGATGACCGGCGTGCTGGGCATGAGCGAGCTGCTGCTCTCCACCGAACTGGACGAGCGCCAGCGCGGCTACACCGAGGCCATCCATCGCGCCGGCGAACACCTGCTGCGGCTGGTCAACGATGCGCTGGATCTGGCCCGGATCGAAGCCGGGAAGCTGGAACTGCAGCAGCAGCCGCTTGATCTGCAGCAGCTGCTGGAAGAAGTGTGCGCGCTGATGGAGCCGCTGGCGCAGCGTCGCGGGCTGGAATTCCGCGTTGACAGCAGCGTGCCCGCCCTGACCCAGGTGGACGGCGATGCCATGCGTCTGCGCCAGATCCTGCTCAATCTGCTGAGCAATGCGATCAAGTTCACCGGCCAGGGCTCGGTGGTACTGCAGGTGTCATTGCAGGACGGGGGGCGCGGCGTGCGGTTCGATATCCGCGATACCGGCCCGGGGATCAATTTCGAACAGCGCAAGCGTCTGTTCCGTCGCTTCGAGCAGGCCGATGGCGCACGTACGCGGCCCGCTACGGCGGCAGCGGGCTGGGGCTGGCGATCTGCAACGAGCTGGTCAGTGCGATGGGCGGCAGCATCGAGGTGGACAGTGTGCCGGGACGGGGCACCTGCTTCAGCGTGCAGTTGCCGCTGGCCTGGCGCCAGGTGGCGG
>NZ_BAZI01000200.1 GCF_001310775.1 Stenotrophomonas pictorum JCM 9942 | reverse complement strand
CCTGCGCCAGTGACGGCCGCGACAGCAGCCCGCGTCGCGCCCGGGCGTGGGCCGGGCCGATGCTCTGGTAATAACTGTTGAACAGCACCTGCCAGTGCGGCTGCAAGCTGGTAACCGGGCTGCGCGGCCAGCACGAAGTGCTCGAAGAACCAGCTGGTGTGGGCCAGATGCCATTTGGCCGGACTGGCGTCGGGCATGCTCTGCAGCATCGCATCTTCGGCCGACAGCGGCGCGGCCAGGGCCACGCTGCGTGCTCGCACGGTGGAAAAACGCTGCGCCAGGGTGGCGGGCACGGCGCCGGCGGTGGTCGAACGCAGCAACGCGGCAGTGGAGATATGCATCGGCCCGAGCTTACGGACACGCGGTTAGCGCGATGTCATGGCCGCCACACGCGGCGCCGTGCTCAGACCACCGCGTCGCGGTAGTACCAGCGCCCGTCGATACGCTGGAAACGGCTGTGCTCGGCCATCTTCACCGCGCTGCCGCCCCCCACTTTGTAGCGCGCGACAAAGTGCACCTCGGCGGTGTCCGCACCGGTGACCACATGCTGTTTGACGCTCAATCCCAGCCACTGCGTGCGCTGGCCCGGATCGTCATCCAGCGACAACTGCTGCGGTCGCGTCTGCGGATGCCAGCTGGCCAGCAGGTAATCGACGTCCTGCAGCACATAGGCGCTGTAGCGCGAGCGCATCAACGCTTCGGCATCGGGCGCGGCCTGGCCGGCGTGATACGGGCCGCAGCAGCGGCTGTAGGCGGGGCCGCGGCCACAGGGGCACGGCGTGGTCGGGGAGATCTGCATGCGCGCATTTTCCCATTCCCCGGCACCACGCTCCAAGCGGCGCCGCTGGCAACGGCTGCGCGTATCCTGTCGCGCCCTGGTCAGGAGTCGTCATGCTGGAACTGTTGCCGCCGGAGCTGCCCTGGCTGCTGCTGATCGCCTTCATCGCCGGGCTGGTGGATGCGGCGGTCGGCGGGGGCGGCCTGATCCAGCTGCCGGGGCTGTTCACCGCCCTGCCGCAGCAGTCCCCGGCCGCGTTGCTGGGCACCAACAAGTTCAGCTCGGTGTTCGGTACCGGCGTTTCGGCATGGCGCTACGCCCGTTCGATCCGCATTCCGTGGCGGCCGGTGTTGCTGGCTGCGGCCGCCGCGTTCGCTTGTTCGTTCCTCGGCGCGACCGCGGTGAGCCTGCTGTCCAAGGATGCGGTGCGACCGCTGGTGCTGACCCTGCTGATCGTGATGCTGGGCTACACGCTGGCCAAGAAGGAGTTCGGCGCGCTGCACACGCCGCGCCAGGTCGGCCGCCGCGAGCTGGGCATCGCGCTGCTGATGGGCGGGGTGATCGGCTTCTATGACGGCTTCTTCGGCCCCGGTACCGGCAGCTTCCTGATCTTCCTGTTCGTGCGCTTTTTCGGCCTGGATTTCCTGCGCGCCTCGGCCGCCTCCAAGGTGGTGAACCTGGCCACCAACCTCGCCGCGCTGGCGTTTTTCGTGCCCAGCGGCAATGTGCTGCTGGCACTGGCCATACCGATGGCCGCAGCCAATGTCAGCGGCGCGCTGGTGGGCACCCGGATGGCGCTGCGCGGCGGCACCCCGGTGATCCGCAAGCTGTTCGTGGCGCTGGTGGTGGTGCTGATCGCGCGCATGGCCTGGGATATTTTCACTGTCTGACGACAGAAGCTGCTGGACCCTGAATCCAGGGCCACCGCCTGATCCCGGCACCGCAGCGTGCAGCAGCGTGCGCGCCAAGCCGGTCGCAGTATTCCTGTCCACGGACGCACCGCGCAGATGAAGAACCGGCACCGCATCGCTTTTCTGCTGCTGGCGTGCGGCGCGCTGCTGGCCTGCGTGCCGGTGGTGTACTCCCTGCAGCAGGCGCGCAAGCAGGCGCTGCAGGAAAAGTACGCGATGCTCGATGATCTGACCCTGCGCATGGAGGGCCAGGTGCGTTCGATCCGGGACCTGCTCGCGCTGCTGCGCCAGGAAATGGAAAGCAGTGGCGATACCCCGTGCAGCGCTGGCGGGATCGCCCGGCTGCAACGTTTTGGACTGCGCTCACAGGCGGTGAAAAGTTCGCTGTATCTGTCCGGAGGGAAGGTGGAGTGCTCGTCCGGCGGTGCGTGGTTGAGCAACCTGTTGCAGGGCGCCCCCAGCATCGTGGAACCCGACGGCACCGCCATCTATACCCAGGTGCAGGTGCCCGGGGTCGCTGAGAACCGTTATGTGGTGGTGGAGAACAACGGCTATGCGCTGTTGATCTACCCGGACGGGCTGATCGCACCGTTCGCCCGTCCGGATGTCGCCCTGGGCCTGTTCAATACCCGGACGCACCGGTTTGCCGCCAGGGCCGGAAAACTGCAGGACCGGTGGGCCGGTCCGTTCGAGAACGGACAACACTATGAACGGTTCCTCGATGAGGACAGTGACTCGCTGGTGGTCAGGCGGGTCGTCCTCCCCGGCGGCACCGCGGCGGTCGCCGCCACCCCACGCGCGTCCATCGATACCCGTATGGCCCAGTTCGCCCGCTGGTTCATCCCGCTGGGTATCACCGCCGGCCTGGTGATCTTCGCCATTGCCTACGGGCTTACCCGTCACCGTTTCTCCGCCCGCGCCGAACTGCTGCACGCGCTGCGCAAGAGCCAGCTGTTCCTACTCTACCAGCCCATCTTCGAGCTGCCGACCAATACCTGCATTGGCGCCGAGGCGTTGCTGCGATGGCGCCATGAGGACGGCGCGGTGGTGTCGCCGGACCGTTTCATTCCGGTGGCCGAGGATTCGGGGCTGATCCAGCTGGTGACCCGACGGGTGATGGAACTGGTATGCAAGGACCTGACGCCGTTCCTGCGGCGCAATCCCGACTTCCACCTCAGCATAAACCTGTCCCCGCAGGACCTGCAGTCGCCCGACACGGTCGGGCAGATCGAGCAGATGATCCGGACGATCGGCCCGGGGGCAGGCAAGTTCGTGATCGAAGCCACCGAGCGCGGCCTGCTGGAACAGGAGAGCACGCTGGCCGTGGTCAATGCGATCCGGGCACTGGGCGTGGAAGTGGCGATCGACGATTTCGGCACCGGCTACTCCAGCCTGGCGTATCTGACCACCTATCCGTTCGACATCCTCAAGATCGACAAGAGCTTCACCTGCACGGCCTGCACCGACTCGGTGACCAGCCAAGTGGCGCTGCACATCATCGAGCTGGCCAACACCCTGGGCATGCGCACGCTGGTGGAGGGCATCGAGACGCCGGAGCAGGCCGAGCTGTTCCGCAGCAAGGGCGTGAACTATGGCCAGGGTTACCTGTTCGGGCAGCCGATGACCGCCGCGGAACTGGTCAATTTCGTGCCGCTGCATTCCACCCCGGACCAGCACCGCGGCGAGCCCTGAGTCGCCCACGCCCGGGCCTGGCTTGATTTGGCTCAATGCGGCCGCACCAGGCAGCGCGCATGCTGGCACGGTCGCGGGAGTTCCGCGTTCTGGAGTTCGCGCAACATGTCCCTGGATCTTTCCGGCAAGATCGCCGTGGTCACCGGCGCCGCCTCGGGAATTGGCGAGGCGGTGGTGCGGCAGCTGGCCCAGGCGGGCGCGCAGGTGCTGGCGGCCGATATCGACGGCAATGCCGCCGCCGCGCTGGCCACCGCGCTGGGGCCGCAGGTGCTGCCGTTCGCCATGGATGTCAGCGATCCGGACGCGGTCCGTCACATGGTGCGGCACTGCGTGGAACGTTTCGGCGGCCTGCATTTGGCGGTCAACAACGCCGGCATCGGCGGCGCCAGCCTGGAGACGGCCGACTACCCGCTGGACGAATGGCACCGCGTGCTCGGGGTCAACCTGCACGGCGTGTTCTATTCGATGAAATATGAGATTCCGGCCATCCTCGCTACCGGCGGCGGCGCCATCGTCAACATGGCCTCGATCCTGGGCAGCAATGGCTGGGCCGGCTCGGCGGCCTATGTCGCGGCCAAGCACGCGCTGGTGGGCATGACCAAGAGCGCGGCGCTGGAGTATTCCGCGCGCGGGCTGCGCATCAACGCCGTCGGCCCGGGCTTCATCGACACCCCCATGCTGGACGGCATGGACCGCCAGGCCTATGCCGGCCTGGTGGCCCTGCATCCGGCCGGACGCCTGGGCACCGCCGACGAGGTCGCCGCGCTGACCTGCTTCCTGCTCTCGGAAAAAGCCTCGTTCATCACCGGCAGCTACCACCTAGTCGACGGCGGCTTCTCCGCCCGCTGATCTCCGCCCGCGGGTGCGCGGGTGATGCCGGAAGCCGCTACCTCAATTCACCTTTGTCACAGCCAAGTGATTGATCTGGCGGAATTTCCACGGCCGATCGGACAAAGAAAAGACAAGGCGTGGCCACCCCTTGTCCACCGCTAACGGAACGTTTACAAGGAGCCCACGCCCGTCGTCCCGACCGGCGAGATAGTCCGGCTATCAGAGGAGCTTCCCGATGACGTCGTTATCGTTGCGCCCGCACCGCCTGACCCACGCAGTCCGTATCTCCCTGTTGTGCCTGCTGCCCGCCGTCGCGCTCGCGCAGGAATCCCCGCCCGCCAGCCCGGCGCGCACCCTGGACGCCATCCAGGTCACCGGTACCCGCATCAAGAAGGCCGAACTGGAAACCCAGGTGCCGGTGCAGGTGCTCACCCGCGAAGCCATCGACCGCACCGGTTACAGCTCGGTGGCCGACGTGGTGCAGCACCTGACCGCCAGCGGCGCCTCGCTGAGCACCAAGCTCAACTCCAGCGGCAACTTCGGCTTCCCGCCCGATGGCGGCGGCGTCGGCGCCGGTGCGGCCACGGTGGACCTGCGCCATCTCGGTCCCAAGCGTGTACTGGTGCTGGTGGACGGCATCCGCTGGGTCAACGAGTCCTCCGGTTCCGGCGTGGGTTCCTCGGTGGATCTGAACACCATTCCGCTGGCGCTGGTGGACCGCATCGAGGTGCTCGAAGACGGCGCCTCCTCGATCTACGGCTCCGACGCGATCGCCGGGGTGGTCAACATCATCACTAGGAAGAACGCCGACGGCGGCCATGTCGAGGTGCAGTACGGCGACTACAACCTCAAGGGCGGCGACACCTCCAGCGTGGATTTCAGCTTCGGGCGCAGTGGCGAGCGCGCGCAGTGGATCGTCGGCGGCGCGTGGTTCAAGCAGAAGGAGATCTCCTCGGCCGAGTACGAATGGGCACGCGTGCCGGTGCCCGGTACCGGTCTGGCCAACGGCAGCTCGGCCACCCCCGGCGGCCGCACCGTGTTCGCGCCGGCCGACGGCAA
>NZ_BAZI01000199.1 GCF_001310775.1 Stenotrophomonas pictorum JCM 9942 | reverse complement strand
GCAGCGTGCCGCCGCGCGGCTGCAGGCAGCCCGGTAAGCACGGATGAACATTTCCGCGCCCTTCATCAAACGTCCGATCGGCATCACCCTGCTGGCGATCGGCCTGGTCTTCGCCGGGCTGGTCTGCTACCTGCGGCTAGGGGTGGCGGCGCTGCCGAACCTCACCATTCCGGTGATCTTCGTGCAGGCCTCCAACATCGGCGCCGATGCCGACACCATGGCCGCCACCGTGACCGCGCCGCTGGAACGGCATCTGGGCCAGGTGCCGGGCATCGACACCATGCGCTCGTCCAGCAGCGACGGCCGCAGCATGGTGTTCCTGATGTTCAACACCAGCCGCGATATCGATTCGGCCGCACAGGACGTGCAGGCCGCGATCAACGCGGCGATGGCCGACCTGCCGGCCGGCATCAACACGCCCACCTACCAGAAAGCCAATCCCAACGACGATCCGGTGATCGCGCTGGCGCTGACCTCCGAAACACAGTCGGTGGCCGAGCTCTACAACCTGGCCGACTCGCTGCTGGCACAACGCCTGCGCCAGCTGCCCGGGGTGTCGCAGGTGGATATCGCCGGTGCCTCCACGCCGGCGGTACGGGTGGATCTGAACCTGCGCGCGATGAGCGCGCTGGGGCTGACTCCGGATGATCTGCGCAATGCGATGCGCGCGGCCAACGTCGCCTCGCCACTGGGCTTTTTGAGCGACGGCAGCAGCCAGACCGCGATCGTGCTCAATGACCAGATCCGCAAGGCCGCCGATTTCGCCAACACCGCCATCGCCACCCACGAGGGCGCGGTGGTGCGACTGAAGGATGTGGCCACCGTCTACGACGGCCAGCAAGACGCCTACCAGGCGGCCTGGGTCAACGGCAAACGCGGCGTGCTGATGTATGTGTACCTGCGCAGCGGCGCCAACCTGGTGGCGACCGTGGACCGGGTCAAAGCCGAGGTGCCGGCACTGTCCGGCTACCTCGATGCCGGCACCACGCTGACCCCGTTCTTCGACCGCACCCCGACCATCCGCGCGTCGCTGGCCGAAGTGCAGATCACCCTGATGATCAGCTTGGCGATGGTGATCCTGACCATGGCGCTGTTCCTGCGGCGGCTGGCGCCGACGCTGATCGCCGCGGTGACCGTGCCACTGTCGCTGGCCGGCGCCGCGCTGCTGATGACCACGCTGGGTTTTACCCTCAACAACCTGACCCTGCTGGCGCTGGTGATCGCCATTGGTTTTGTCGTCGACGATGCGATCGTGGTGATCGAGAACATCATGCGCCACCTCGACGAGGGCCTGCCGCGCGAGCAGGCGGCGATGGCCGGTGCGCGCGAAATCGGCTTCACCATCGTCTCGATTACCGCCTCGCTGATCGCCGTGTTCCTGCCGATCATCTTCGCCCAGGGCATGATCGGCGCGTTCTTCCGCGAGTTCACCCTGACCCTGGTGGCGGCGATCGTGGTCTCGGCGCTGGTCTCGCTGACCCTGACCCCGGCGTTATGCGCACGCTTCCTGCAGCCGCATGCCGAGGGCGCGCGCGATACCCGCATCAACCGCCTGCTCGACCGCATGCATGACGGCATGCTGCGGACCTACACCGTGGCGCTGGACTTCTCGCTGCGCCATGCGTTGCTGCTGTCGCTGACGCCACTGTTGCTGATCGTGGCGACCTTCTACCTCGGCGGTGCGGTCAGCAAGGGACAGTTCCCCGAGCAGGACACCGGACTGATCTGGGGCCGCGCCAGTTCCGCCGCCACGGTCTCGTTCAATGAGATGAGCGAGCGCCAGCGCCGCCTGAGCGACATGCTGCTGGCCGATCCGGCGGTGAAGATGGTCGGCGCACGGCTGGGCTCCAGCCGCCAGGGCAGCAGCGCGCAGTTCAACATCGAACTGCTTACCGAGAAGGAGGGCCGGCAGGAGCCGACCAACGTGGTGGTGGCGCGGCTCAGCGCCAAGGCCGCGCAGTTCCCGGATCTGGATGTGCGCCTGCGCGCGATCCAGGACCTGCCTTCCGACGGCGGCGGTGGTGGCGGCTCGCAAGGCGCACAGAACCGCGTGACCCTGCAGGGCAACGACGCCGCGCAGCTGGCCGAGTGGCTGCCGAAACTGGTCGAGGTGCTCAAGCAGAATCCCAAGCTGCGCGATGTCGGTTCGGATGTCGACAAGGGCGGCTGATGCAGAAGATCGTCATCGACCGCGAGAAGGCCTCGCGGCTCGGGGTGAGCATCGGCGCCATCGACGGCGCGCTGTATGGCGCGTTCGGCCAGCGCCAGATCTCCACCATCTATGCCGATCTGAACCAGTACGGCGTGGTGGTCAACGCACTGCCCAGCCAGACCGGCAGTCCGGCGGCGATCGAGGATCTGTACGTGGCCTCCCGCAGCGGGCAGATGATTCCGCTGACCGCGCTGGCACATCAGGAGCCAGGCCTCGCACCGTCGCAGGTCACCCACCAGAACCAGTACACGGTGATGGACCTGAGCTACAACCTGGCACCAGGCGTGAGCAGCGGCGAAGGCGATGCCATCGTCAAGGCGGCGATCGACGGCCTGCGCATGCCCGGTGACATCCGCCAGGCCGCGCGCGGCGGCTTCCGCCAGGCCATGGATCCGGCGGCGATGCTGATGCTGATCATCGCCGCCATCGCCACGGTCTACATCGTGCTGGGCATGCTCTACGAGAATCTGGTGCACCCGGTAACGATTCTTTCCACCCTACCGGCGGCGGGTATGGGCGCACTGTTGGCGTTGTGGATCACCAGGACCGACCTGTCGGTGATTTCGATGATCGCGCTGGTGCTGCTGATCGGCATCGTCAAGAAGAACGCGATCATGATGATCGACTTCGCCCTGGTCGCGCAGCGCGAGCATGGCAAGGCGCCGGCCGAGGCGGTACGCGAGGCCTGCATCGTGCGCTTCCGGCCGATCATGATGACCACGATGGTGGCGATCTTGGCCGCATTGCCGCTGGCGATCGGCCTGGGCGAAGGCTCCGAGCTGCGCCGGCCGCTGGGCATCGCGATGATCGGCGGCCTGCTGATCTCGCAGAGCCTCACGCTACTGAGCACGCCGGCCCTGTATGTGATCTTCTCCTGCCTGCAGCAGCATTGGCGCAGCTGGCGGGCACGGCGCAAGGCGCGCAGGCAACAGCGCATCGCGCGGGCCTGATACCAAGAAAAAGCCGCCCCTCGGGGCGGCTTTTTCTTGTCGCAACGGCAGGAACCGTCAGCTGGCCAGCTGCGCCAGCGACTCGGCCTGCAGGCGTTCGTAGATGGCGAACTCGTCGCTCACCGGCGCGCCCAACGCCTGCTCGAACGCCGCGCGGTTGGCGCGTGCGGCATAGGCGCGCTGCTCGTCGCCGCCCAGGTTGGACTGGAAGATACCGGCCGCACTGACCGGCAGGAAATCCTCGTAGATGATCGGATCGGCGGTGGCCAGACCACGTTCGATCAGGACTTCGGCCGGCAGATCGCGCCCGGCTGGCGGCAGTGCACGGCCGGCTTCGGTCAGTGCATAGCGGTAGTAGCCCAGGCCTTCGCGACGCAGACGGTCGTGGTCATCCGGGAAACCCGCAAAAGCGGCCTGCAACCGCTGCATGTAGTCGTCGCCGGTACTGCCAGCACCACCCCGGGCGTCGGCCAACAGGGCGTCGTACAGCGCGCGGCCCTTCGGCGTCAGTGCCAGCCCGCGCTGCTCGATCTCGCCAAAACGCGCGGTGTGGGTGCCCGCCTGGTTATCGGCACCGGACGGGAAATGCACCATTTCCTCCAGCGCCTTGAAGCTGGTCTGGCGCAGCAGGATCGGGCACTGCCGGCGCGGCGGACCTTCGATCACCGCCTTGGCCGCCAGCCCGCGCGCCTGCATCTGCACCTGCGCAGCGTCGATATCCAGGGTGCGCGGGGTGAGGTGGTTGATGTGCGGCCCGCGGAAGCTGACCACGTCCGCCACCAGCCGGTGCGCGCCAAGCAGCGCGCGATAGGTTTCCAGCGACACGGTGGCCTCGTTGTGCCAGCGGAAGGTTTCCAGCGCTTCCACCACGAAACGCCAGGCGTCGTCCTCGCCCAGGCCGCCGTCACGTTCGCACTGTTCGATCAGTTGCAGCACGCCAGCGGTGAAGATGGTGCGGCGGGACAGGATTTCGGCCGCCTGCGCGCGCAGGGCGTCATCCTCGATCAGCTCCAGCCGCAGCAGCGAGGTGAACACGCGGAACGGATTGCGGTTGAGCGATTCGCCATCGACCGGGCGGAACGCGGTGGAGTGCACCGGCACACCCGCCACCGACAGGTCGTAATAGCCCACCGGGTACATGCCCATCACCGCGAACAGCCGGCGCAGCGTGGCCAGCTCCTGGGCGGTGCCGACACGGATCGCGCCGTGGCGCTCCACGTCCAGGCGCTCGCGCTCGCCGCTGCGCTGCATCTGCTCGGCCAGCGCCGGCTGGGCGGCGAGCACTTTCGCGTTCACCTCTGCCACCAGTTCCACCAGCGTGCCGTACAAAGGCACTTCGGTGCGGTACATGTGCGACATCGCCTGCGAGAACAGGCTGCGGATATGGTCGGGCGAAACGAAACGGTCGGCGGTCATGACAAGGCGCGCTGGCGCGGAATCGAAGGAAGCGGCCATTTTCGCCCGGAAGCGGTCACAAAGCCTATCCGCACAGCAGCAAAGCCGCGTGTCCTCAGTCGCTGGCTGCCGCCTTGAGCGCGGCAGCGTCGCGCTGCGCGCGATCCCCGAGCTGGCGCTTCAGCAGCGGATCCAGCGTGATCGGCCGGTCCCAGTGGTCGAAACTGGCGACGATGGCGTGGCGCAGCGCGCGCCAGTGCAGGTTATCCGGCGCCGGCTGCCGGCTCTCCACAACCTCTCTCCAGCCGGTTTGCGGCAGGCGCGTGCGGGCGCGTACCCACTCGCGACAGCCGCCACCGGCGACCTGGCCCCAGACGCAGGCGAAATAGATATCCCCGGCGTTCCAGCCGTGCTCCTGCAGCAGCGCGGTCACATAGCGCGGATGGGCGCCGGCATAGCGCGCCAGCTCATCGACGAACGCATCGGGATAGCGCGCGGCATAGGCATTGATATCAGCCAGCTGGCGATCCACCCAGGCATCACCGGTGCCCGGGGCATAGGCCGGCGCGACCGTCTCCGTTTGCACGGGGGCGGGATCTTGCGCATGCACCCCCGGCACAGCCATCAGTGCCGCACACCAAAGCAGCACGCCGTGCAGGCGCCCGGTCCGGGGATGAGGCTGTGGCACCGGCGCGGACATGCTCAGCGGCCCTGCGGCGCCGCCTGTG
>NZ_BAZI01000198.1 GCF_001310775.1 Stenotrophomonas pictorum JCM 9942 | reverse complement strand
GCCGCGGGCGATATGCGCCGCGGCGCTGTCCGGCGCCAGCGCCACCCACTGCGCATACGCATCGGCCGCCTGCTGCGGGCGATCGCTCCAGCGATACAGATCGCCCAGGGCCGACCAGGCATCGGCGTAGGTCGGGCTCTTCTGCACCACCTGCTGCAGATCCGCCTCGGCGGCGGCGTATTGACCATCCCAGGCGTAGGTGCGGCCACGTGCCAGCAGCAGGTCGCTGTTGCCCGGGTGCTCCGCCAGCAGCGCGGTGTACTGCGTGATCGCCTCACTGCGCTGGCCATCGGTGGCCAGTGTGCGGACCTGCTGCATCCGTGCCTCAAGCGAGTCGGCCGGCGCATCCGCCGGTGACTGGGCCAGCAGCGCACCGGGAGTGGACAGCGCCAGCAACAGCAGCGGACGGGCACATCGACGGGTAGACGCGGTAGAAAGCAAAAAACACCTCATGGAGAAAATCCTGCGGTTCATTTCGGAGTACTGCCATAACTTGCCGGCGGCATTTCGGCGGCCTCTTTGTCCGGCGCATCCTCGAGGGTGTGCTGCCACGACCCGTCACGGCTGATCCGGCCCCAGTTGCGCACCTTGCCGCGGCTCAACAGCCAGCGCAGGGTGCCGACAAAACGCCACCACGAGTTGATCTGGCGATAGCCGAAGTTCTCCAGTACCGCCAGCAGAAACAGCTTCAGCTGCTGCGTCGGACGCTGGTAGAGACGGAACGAAAGCTCCTCCAGCACCATTGCATTGACCGACAGCAAAATTCCCATGCCGATGGCCGCAGCCAGGAACACCAGGAAGGTCTCCAGCGGGACCAGCCCCAACAGCGCCAGCACGATCATCGTCACGTAGCCGATCACTTCGATCAACGGCCCCAGGAATTCGAAGATCACCATGAACGGGAACGCGATCCAGCCGACCGCGCCGCCGCGGCGGTTGAACATCAGGGCCATGTTCGACCACAGGCTCTCGGCCAGCCCCTGCTGCCAACGCACCCGCTGGCTCTTCAGCGACCGCAGATCGGTCGGAGCCTCGGTCCAGCACACCGGGTCAGGCACGAACACGATGCGGTAGTCCCGCTTCTCCTCGCGCAGATTGCGGTGCAGGCGGACCACCAGATCCATGTCCTCGCCGACCGTATTCAACCGGTAGCCGCCAATGGCGATCACGCGCTCCTTGTAGAACACGCCGAATGCGCCGGAAATGATCAACAGCGCGTTGGCCGGCGACCAGCCCATACGTCCGAACAGGAACGCGCGCAGATATTCCACCAGCTGGAAACCGGGCAGCATCCGGCTTGGCAGGCCGACCTTGGACAGCATGCCGTCCTTGACCGTGCAGCCATTGAGCACCCGCACCACGCCGCCGCTGGCCACCACGCGGCCATCCTCCAGGAACGGGCGCACCACCCGCGACAGGCTTTCCGGCTGCAGGATGCTGTCGGCATCGATCACGCAGAACAGCGGGTAGCGCACGCAGTTCAAGCCGGCGTTGATCGCATCTGCCTTGCCGCCGTTGGCCTTGTCCACCAGGCGCACGTTGGGAAAACGCGCCGAGGCATAGACCGCGTGCACGGGCTCGGTCTTGAGCCGGCAGCGGTAGGCTTCGGGCACCTTCACCAGCCCGAACGCGTCGATCAGCGCCTGCCGGGTGGCATCCGTGGAGCCGTCGTTGACCACCACCACTTCGTATTCCGGATAGACGGTCTTCAGCAGTGAACGCACCGAGGAGACCACCGACTTCTCCTCGTTGTGCGCCGGCAGGATGATGCTCACCGGCGGCTGGTATTCGCGCAGCCCCTTGGGCAGGTAGTTGGCGCGGTATTCGCGCATGTAGCGCACGATCTGGAATGCCGAAACGTAGTTCAGCACCAGATAGGCGATATTGATCGCGGCGAAGTAGGCGATGAACACCCACTGCAGCGAGACCATCAAGCGTATCCACGGGACCTGCTGCAGATAGCTCACGATCAGATGCCAGTATTCGTTCATACCCCTGCCCTCATGCTCTGCTCGGACAGCACGTGGTCGATGATGTCGCGACCATACGGATCGTTCACCCGCTCCCGCACTGCACGCATTTTGTGCTCATCCATCCCCGGCAACATCAACAACGCCTGCGCGGCGCGGTAACGCACCCACCACACACTGTCCGACAGCAGCGGCTCCAGCCGGACGTGATCGCTGGCATCGCCGATGCGCGCCAGCGCCGACGCCGCATGCATGCGGATGTGCCAGCGGGCAACCTGCAGGAATCCGCGCACCTGCTCGATATCCTGGCGATCGTTGACCAGCTGCAGACACACCGAGATGACCCGGTCATCCACATCGCTCTGCATCAGCTCACGGATCACGGCCGCCGCGCGCTCCGGATCAATGTCGGACAGAAAGCGCACCAGCTTCAGCGCGGTGTCGGAATTGGCCCGCAGCAGCGCGTTTGAAAGCTCCCGCACCGCACTGCCGTCCTGGTTTTCGGCCAGAATGCGCGCGACGCTGCCCTGCACCCAGTCGTCGCGCTCGAGGATCAGCGGCACGAACATGGCCATGGCCCGCGCAGGATCGATCTGCGACAGTGCCCGCGCCGCGCACAGCGAGACGATCGGACTGTGATCGGTGAGATGTTTGGCAATGGTGTCGAACATGCCGCCATCGCGCAGATGGCCCAGCGCGATGATCG
This sequence comes from Stenotrophomonas pictorum JCM 9942, assembly GCF_001310775.1. Classification (GTDB taxonomy): domain Bacteria; phylum Pseudomonadota; class Gammaproteobacteria; order Xanthomonadales; family Xanthomonadaceae; genus Stenotrophomonas; species Stenotrophomonas pictorum. The sequence goes on along the minus strand of NZ_BAZI01000198.1, from coordinate 2,619 downwards.
CCATGGCACGGTCGTGATAGCTGCCGCGCAGCAGGCGCGGGGCGGTGTCAGCCAGCCCGACCCGCTGTCCCAACGGCACCAGCCGACGTGACGCGGCATCATCCAGCGGCTCATGGATCGCGTTCCAGGCTTCGATAAAGCCAGGCGCCTCGCGCCGCTCGAGCTTGCGGGTCGGCACTCCCGGTGTCTCCAGTTCCTGGCGCAATACCTGCGACCAGTACTGCATCGACTGCGCATCGCGCCGCTCACGCCACTGCGTGCGCACGCGCATCAGCAAGATGGTGGTCAGCAGCACCACCGTCAGCAGCAGCGTGGAAACCGCCACCCAGTACGCCACTACGACGACCAGTGGCCCAGTGAACAGACCTTCCATCCCCTTCCCCTACTTCCCTGCAAAAGTACCCAATTGTCATCCGACTGCCGCAAAGCCGTGTTACGGCGACATGCGGCAAAAAGTGTGATCCAAGTCACCTTACCCGTCAATTTCTGCGGAAATATCGTCCAGATCCGCCCGGCGGCATCCTGGGCCGCGGCACATGTCGATGAAAAATAATGACTTGCACTCTTACGCTGTGCGCCGCGCCAACACCGAATAAAAGGCAAGGCCGGCGATTGCGCAGAAATCGCCCATCTGGACGGCCGGGAGGTGGCCTCGGGTAAGCTCTGCGCTCCACCCAGAGCAGAGGACGATCCATGCGCGGCCATCGCCCGTTACGCTACCTGCGCTTCCGCCTGTTGTTGGCCAGCGGCCTGGTGCTGGCCGGCCTCGTACCGGCACTGGCCACCCCGGCCAGTGATGGCGACATCAACCGTCTGCTTGCCGCCTCGCGGGCGCAGACCATGCTCGATGCGATGCTGCCGCAGATGGAAGCCATGCAGTCCCAGCAGTTCGCACAGCTGACCGCCGGGCAGGCGCTGACCCCCGAGCAGAAGGCGCGCGTGCAACGCATCCAGCAGCGCACCTCGCAGACCCTGCGCGAGGCGCTGTCGTGGTCGCAGATGCGCCCGATGTATGTGGATCTCTACAAGAAGTCGTTCTCGAAAGAGGACGTGCTGGCGATGGCCGAGTTCTACGAGAGCCCGGCCGGGCAGAGCCTGCTCGACAAGACCCCGCAGCTGATGCAGAACCTGATGCTGGCCATGCAGCAGAAGATGACGCCACTGCTGGCGGATCTGGAGCAGGATCTGGACGCGATCATCCAGGAATCCGAAGCTGCCCGGTAGTTCCCGCGCGGTGTTCGCTGGCGGGTGCGTCGGGCCAAAGGCCCGCTGTCCCGCCCGGCACAGGACACGGCCCTAGCAACGCCTTTGAGCCGGGGGCGACAGCCGCCCGCAGCGGCGTTGCCGGATGGATCGGACACCGCCGGGCGCCTTGGAAGCTGGGATCCGCTGCAGATCCCAGGCTACGGCCTGCTTCCTGTTTTGAGCGCGCCGCGCGCCTGTGCGGTGCAACATTGCTGGCACGGCCGTCGGCGATACGCCGCTGCCCCCCCCCACCGGGCATGACGCGCCGTAAGCCGGGACGTCCCGCCGGCAGGCCGCGAAACTGGCCACGATGACGGTCCGTTGGAAAAATGTCGGAATTTCGTGACAATCGTCACAACAAGCACTGACATCCAGTCAGTGCAGTCCCGGGGAGAGGGAATGAAAAAGTCCACAAGGAACAAATGGCTGGCTGCGCTCGCTGTTGTGGGCCTGCTCGGTTTTGGTGCGGGCGTCTGGGTTCTGCTGAATCCGGCCAGCTTCGTGGTGCAGCCCTGGCGCGCACAACAGTCGGTGACGTCGGCACGCTTCGTGTTCGGCCCGTATCCGGTGCAAGCCGACATGGATCGCCTGAAGGACGAAGGCGTGACCACCATCATCAGCCTGCTCAACCCCAAGGTCCCCTACGAGGCGGTGCTGCTGGAGGAGGAAAAGAAGCGCGCGGCGGAGCTGGGCATCGAAGTGCACAACTTCCCGATGGGCAGCATCCTCGGCCAGCGCTTCGGTGAGGATTACGAGCGCAACTCGCGCGCCGCCGCCGAGACCGCGATCAACACCCCCGGCACCGTGTACATCCACTGCTACCTGGGCCTGCACCGCGCCGCCAACGTGCGCGACTATCTGGAAAAGCACGGCACGGTCGATACCCGCCAGTTCGATGGCTCGGTCAAACATGACCGAACGCCGCGCCAGCTGGCCAACGAGCGCGCCCGCCGCCTGTTCCGCCAGCAGGAATATGACGCCGCCCTGCGCGAACTGCACAGCGTGCAGCCGCTGGACTATTCGGCGCATGTGGCCGAAGGCTGGGTGCATCTGCGGCAGGCGAACAACGAGCTGGCCCGCAACAGCTTCCGCGCCGCCAGCCAGATGCCCGGGGCCCGTTCCGATGCCTCCAGCGGACTGGGCTTTGCACTGTTGCGGCTGGACGATACCGACGGTGCCCATGCCGCCTTCAGCCAGGCGCTGGAGCTCTCGCCTGACGACCATGACGCGATGCAGGGCATGGCCCAGGTGTTCTACCGGCAGGACAAACCGGAACAGGCACGGGTCCTGCTCGAGCGCCTGCATGCCGCCGCGCCCGACAACGCCGAAGTGGCCGAACTGCTGGAACGCGCCAGGGCCGAGAAACAGGCCGCG